>JAIJJM010000331.1 GCA_022728415.1 Collinsella sp.
ACGGTAAGATTAGATTTCTCCCCGAAACAGGAACAGGCCCGCTGGCAGTTAGTTGCCAGCGGGCCTGTTCCCGAAGTACACCGTTGAATCGCACAGAGGGGAGGAATGCGAATCAAACTCAACAGGGCAGGCTTTTTCATCGCCTATTGCCTGCTCCGTTGCTGAATACAATATAGTTCACCGTGGTTTACTTTCTGGCGAGAATATACGCCACCACATCCTCTCCATAAGTTAACCCCGGTAAACCTACCAAAAAGGGACAGGTTTATTTTGGCAGGTTTTATCTGGGGAAATGACACCAGTGCCGGCGTTCGCCACAAATGACGGGCACTTTTTTGGTGGTTTTGGCGCGAGCAAGCCGCTAAAGCCCGGCAGGCCAACGACAGGCGGCCAGGTCGACGTGCATGGGGTCGGTAAACGTCACGCCCTCCCCCAGCAGAAGCTCACGTTGAGCATCGGGGCCGCCAAACGCAAAGCCCTCACAGACACGGCCGTCGGCAAACACCACGCGATGACAGGGAATTTGGCCAGGGCGTGGGTTGCTATGCAGCGCATAGCCCACATAGCGTGCACTCCTTGGACGACCGGCAAGAAGCGCCACCTGACCGTACGTGGCGACCATCCCCTCGGGAATCTGCTCGACCACCTCGTACACCCGCTCAAAAAAGCCCTCAGACGCCATCGCCTACCCCTTTCCGCCCGCAACAGCATAAAGCAAATGATCCCTTGGGGACGGCGGGGTTGCAGATCATTTGTGACCTCCGCGCGGCCGATGGTCCGCAACCTCGCCGTCCCCGAGGGACTACATGGCATGGCAGGCAGCGTTTGCCCAGATAAAACCTGCCAAAATAAACCTGTCCCTTTTTGGCAGGTAAGTTAGTTGGCGGGCTGGAAGAAGGCTACGGCTACGGCGCCGGGGCCTACGTGGGTGCCGATGGTGGCGCCGATGATGTGGACGGGCAGCTCGCCCTCGGTGTGGCCGGCCCACAGCGCCGCACTGTCCTCGATATATTTCTTGAGCACTGCGTCCGAAAGACCCGTATAGCCGAGCGCCAGCGGCATGGAAAAGTCGACGCCGCCCGCCTGTTCGACCTTCTGGTTCAACAGGTTTCGACCGTTTTTGGAACCGCGCGCCTTGCCCAACTGCACGATGAGGCCATCCTCGACAGCCACCACGGGCTTCACGTTGAGCAGCGTACCCACGGCGCCGGCCGCGGCAGACAGACGGCCGCCGCGCACCAGGTACTCCAGCGTCTCGAGCAGGCCGATAACCACCACGCGGTCGCGCACGGCCTCGACCGCAGCCGCGATCTGGGCTGCACTACGGCCCTCGTCCACCAAGCGCAGCGCATACTCGACCAGCACGCGCTCGCCCAGGGTGACGTTGTTGCTATCCACCACATACACGTCGCCGCCCGGCGCCTCGGCAAGTGCCGTACGAGCACTCTGGTTGGTGCCCGAAAGCTTGGCGCCCACGGTAATAATCACGGCCTCGTCGCCGGCCTCACGTGCCTCGGCAATCGCCTGTGAAAAGGCGTACGGGTTGACCTGACCGGTCTTGGGCAGCTCGTCGCGCTCCACGAGCATCTCGTAAAAGCGCTGGTGATCGATGTCGCCGCCATCCATGTACACATCGGTGCCAAAGGTGACGGACAGCGACAGAACACGCAGAGCGGGGTGCTCCGCCGGAGACATATCGCTGGCGGAATCGGTAATAATGCGGACGGACATAGCGAATCCTTTCTTGCGCAGGTCTCGCGCAGGGAATTTTGACAACAAGATCCCAGCACGGTGTGCGCGCTCAAACGGGACGATGCAGTTGTTGGCTGAAAGCTAGCGCCTACGCGGCTCTACATCTCGCGCAGGGTGTTGAGAATCGTGCGAAGCGACGCATACATCTGCTCGCGCTGCTCCACGCCCATGGCCTTGCCGGTGGCATCGAGCACATCGCGAATGATGCGATCGGCCTCGCTCATGCTCTCGCCGCCCAGGGCGGTCAGGCGCACCGGGGCACGGTACTTGACGGCCGCATCGCCCGAGTCGTCGACCTCGACGTAGCCGCCCTCCTCCAGATGTGCCAGTGTGCGCGAAACGGCGGCACGGGTAACGCCGGCCATGCGGGCGAGGTCGGCGCCAGTCAGGCCGTCCTTGCTGCGCTCAAGATAGTACAGGCACATGACATCGGAGCCCTTAAGGCCAAGCCTTGCACCTTCGGACGTCTTGATGCGCTGAATCTCCTTGTAGAGGCCGCTGATCAGTCCGACAAAGTCCTCAAAACGTGTCTCGTCGTTCTGCTGCATGGTGACGACTGCCTTTCGCTTACATGATGCTAACGGGTGAACATCTTAGCCGCACTTGAAAACACGCATACCCAAATATCCCATTTGTTAACCCATCAACATAAAAACCACTACAATGGGGACAGTGCGCCTTTGTGGTGGTTTTGGGCCGAGTTACAGCTCCACGCGCGGGTTATCGCGGGTCACAAGCGTCTTAACCAGAACGGTGGCACCCAGATACCGCTCGAGCAGCTCGGCCAAGCGATCGATCGCAGCCTGGCAATCCCCCATTCGCTCGGGCTCTACACACTCAATCGCCAGGAACGCATCGGCCGAATCGTCGGACAGCGCCGTGCGAACGCCATCGCGCCAGTTCCAGCAACGGCACACGGCGCCCGCATCATCGATATAGGCAAGCTCACCGGGCAGTGTCGGATCATCCGCCTCCTCGCCAAGTGGCAAGAACGCATCGCCGCCGTCGGTCACCGCCAGGCGCAGATTGCCCTCAATAGCACGCAAATCCTCACCGCCAACGGGCAGCGCATAAGTCAACGAAATCGTGTTGTAGATATCCACCGCCGGCGTGATGTGGCCGACCGGCTTGCCTTTGAGCACGCGCTTGAGCAGGTTCTCAACTGAGCAACGCGCGCCCTTCTTGGTCTTGAACAGGCGATACGCCTCGCGCCATGCCTTAACCGGCGCATTCTCGCTGATGGTATCACTCGTCAGGTGACACTCCGCATCGATATTGGCGCGGTCGAGCAACGCGGCAATCGCGTCCACGTCCTCCTGGGAAATCTGCGCCGCGGGCTTCATGCCCTTTACGACCACAACGCCGATAGCCGCCTGCGGAAACAGCGCCCAAAACGAATCCTCGGCAACGAAACTCTTCATAAGCTCTCCTTTCCTAGCGTGCGCCCGAGCCCGGACACCCAAACAAAAAGCGCCCTTACGACGGCCACCTTCAAAGTCCTACGGTGCCGCCACAAGAGCGCTTACGCTGCCCCCATCCGGAGAAGGGGACGATATGTCAGATATATTGTAACCCGAGTCATCCGCGCAAGCAAAACCACCGTAAAGATGCCTGCTCCCTTTATGGTGGTCCTTGATTCTCATTTTCATTGCAACAGCCTCAGGACTCAGCGCAACGTGTTGCGCTGAGTCCTGAGGCGCGAATCCGGGTAGGCAACCCCAGAGGGGC
>JAIJJM010000332.1 GCA_022728415.1 Collinsella sp.
ATGCGTCAGAATCCGCTACGTCACCTCACGCTCGTGGTCGGACCGGCGATACATGGACATGTCCCGGCTCGATGACAGCCTAGGCGCAGCGGCATGAAAGTCACGCCAACAGCTGGCCAACAGCCAATCTGCGCAAAGAAGCGGGCACTACCCGTATCGTTAACGCATCACGTATCGTTAACGCGAGCTTGGTCTCGTGGCATGATTGGCGGTTATGGAATCAATGACGAGTCCAGCAAAACGTCACCAGTTCCCGCTGAACACCTTTATTTGATCAACATACACCTGGGTCTTTTTACGACCTCCACCACCTCCCGCATCAACGCGTTCTCCAGCTCCAGCTCCTCGACCCTGCGGCGCAGCGCCTCCGTGTCGTCGTTGCCGTCCCGGGCATTCCGGCTTCGTCGCGGCGCGGGCTTGTTGCCCTGACCGGCATTCCTGTTCCTGGGTTGCAGCGCAGCCATGCCTCCTTCGCGGTACGCCTTGACTCAGTTGTGGACCGCTCCGATGCTCACGCCGAGCTGTCGGGCGGCCTGCTTCTGCTGCATGCCGTCCAGCACCAGTTCGATCGCCTTCGTTCTTGTCTCCAGTGGGATGATGGGTTTGGCCATGGTCCACGGATTGACGGCCACGGCGGGACAAATCAAATAAGGACAGACACCGAAATCGATGGCGTCAGTCAAATCGGAGGTCGCCGCCCCGGCCGTCATATACCACGATGACACCGATAAGAAACCGGCATAACCATTATCAACGAGAATCCGATTTATTGGAAAGGTCGCAGAGCTGACGATAGACTTTACGCAGGTGGATATCGGACATATCGATAATCGGCTCATACATGAAAGCATTGACGTGAATGATGTCGGGGGTCAGCATCTGAGCCCTATTGAGTAGATCACGAATGCGATCATCTCCAAGATTACGTTTGATGAACTCACGATATAATTGAGAAGTTTGGTTACTGCTGATATTGTCCACAAAATCGGAATCATCAATAGCGGCAATCATATATTGCTCGCTTCTTAGACGTATGGCAATAGAAAGAGCAACTTTATCATCTAATGACAGGGTGCTGTCACTGGTGCTATCGAGAATCTTGTTTGCGGTCTCAAATATCGAATTTAAGACTGTTTGTTCGGGTTGTTTGTACTTAATGGGCCCTGAATCCGATGCGACAGATAGGTTTGCGTAAATCTTATCTAATTGTTGTTGTACTATATCACCTGTGTCATTTTTCATATGCAAGAGGGAAGTCAGCAGTTTGTAATCGTCAGCCTTGGGGCCTTGCGTATATTCAATAAGATTTCGCATGATAGGTATCGACGCAATACGAACGAGTTCGTTATCATTAAGTTGCTTTTTGAAATTGCTAGAGAATGGTCCTTTGATATTTTTTGCCCGGGACAGAACCACTCCTGCGTCAGTCTTCCGAGCGTAGAAACTATGGTCATACGAGCCGACGCCTTTATTGACCAGAGTTCGGAAGAAATCGAAATTATGAGTTAAGATAATGAGCTGAAAATTCCTGTAGTCCACCATCTCTTTAAGATATTGGACGATTGCATATTTGTTCCTATAATCAAAAGTTTCGGCAATATCATCAACAATGAACAAAGTCTTCTGACTGTCTTGTTTACGCGCCTCGACCTCGAACAGGATGTTAAGGATATAAAATGCGCGCTTTTCTCCATTGCTCAATGCGCGAAGTAGAGTTTCCTTGTTGACTTCCTTTTTAGTGACGCTATTATTGGCACCTTCTTTAAAATCAAATCCCAATTCCGGCAGCTCTTCCTGGCCTAAGACCATGGCTTCTCGGTTTTTGACCTTCAACTCGAAGGGAACGAAAAACCGCTGATTAAATTGCGCAATGACGTTCTCCCATTGGGTGTGTTCTTTGGCTGCCCTGCTTTGTATTTCCTGCTTCTTTGCGGAAGTTGCCTGCATGGCGGAAATCACAGCATCATATTGCTGTCTATTGGCATAGAGATACGATTTCCAGACCGATTGCTCGAACTGTTCATAATGCTCCAATTGTGCCAACAATTCCGTGTGATTCGAGATATATCGGCTGAACTCTCGAGTATCAATGTTCTTTTCTAGCGCTTTTTCGATATTCTGAAACTTTCTTTTTAATTTCTGGTCGTTGAAAAGTTTCTTCTTTTCTTCGTTGATTATGTCCTCCAGTTGGTCCGCGGAATCGATGGTCAAGTCCTTGTCTTCGCCATCCGTGTCTTTGCCATGCAAAAGTAGTTGATGTTTAACTTCAAAGAAATGACCTTGTTTGAGGGCCTTTACTGTGTTTTCGGCATTGTAGTAGTTGAATGCATCGCGTTGGAAGAACGTTGATTCGTCGAGAAGCCCGTTGAGCTCTTCAATATATTCCTTGAGAAGGTTCCTGAAACTAACATCCTTGAACAAGGTACGCACTTTATCGGAAAATAAGAGTGGGTAAGGGATGCCATCGAGTGGAGAGTCTTCCATGGCGTCAATCTCCTTTTGAAGATCGGAAAGAGCTTTCTGGAAATTTCCTGAAGCCCCAGTGAAGCATTTCGAAAGACAGTCTGCGATGTTGATTTTTGTGCCGCACTGAGCCTGGGACTGCAAGGCTTGAATCAAAGAGTCGATAGCTTTGTCGAGCCTTTGCTCAATGCGCTCATATTCCTGCCGAAGTTTCTTGTTGATCAGTAGCGTAGATACCGCTTGATCAGCTTTATACTCCTCATCATAGGACTGGACCACCACCACTTCCGACGGAGAAAGATTACTTCCGCTATCGGTAGTGATATTTCGTGTGGTAACGCGATCGGGGAAAATCTCGTCCTTGGAATCAAATCCATGCTGCAAATCATTAAAGGTTTCAGCAAACGAAGTCTTCATTGTCCCGTTTGGCGCATAAATAATATTTGCAGTGGGAGAACTGCCATCTGAGGCGCTACTGAATTTAAAATCCTGCGTCATCTCCCTGATGCCGTGGCAATTTTTCAGATGAATATGAATCGTCGGTGACATTGAGTTCCCTTCTTAGTATGGTTGCAATCAATCATATCTCCACTCTTGTTTTTAATGGCCTGATTTTCGAGGTCCTATAAATTGCCAAGCGTTTGTATTTCGTCAACTCAAGGTGGACATATGGGGGTGGTGCCGTTTTGTTGGACTTCCTTGTTCCTGCCTTCTGATTATGCCACGAGGCCGAGCTTGCGCCGCCGGTCCATGATGCTCATGCCGTACTCGGTCTTGATCCGCTTGTCCCGGTACCAGACCATGTAGTCGTTCAGCATGCCGATGAACCCGTCCATAGAGACGCCCGCGAAGCTTCTCTTGTGGAAGAACTCCTGCCTGGGACGTCCGAAGAACCCCTCCGCGGCCGCGTTGTCCGGGGAACAGCCTTTCGCGCTCATCGAACGCGTCAGGTTGTTGTCCTTGCAGATGCGGATCCATTCGGGCCACCGGTAGTGGCAGCCGCGGTCGGAATGGATG
>JAIJJM010000333.1 GCA_022728415.1 Collinsella sp.
CCGGGCATGGTCAAGGCCGCCTACTCCTCGGGCAAGCCCGCCCTGGGCGTTGGCGCCGGTAACACCCCGGTCGTCATCGACGACACCGCCGACGTGCTGCTCGCCGTCAACTCCATCATCCACTCCAAGACCTTCGACAACGGCATGATCTGCGCTTCCGAGCAGTCCGTGACCGTCATCGACACCATCTATGACCAGGTTAAGGCCGAGTTCCAGAAGCGCGGCTGCTACTTCGTCAAGCAGGGTGCCGAGATGGAGGCCCTGCGTGGCGCCATGTTCAAGAACGGCGCTCTCGATCACCGCATCCCCGGCATGGCTGCCGCCAAGATCGCCGAGCTCGCCGGCATCGAGGTTCCCGCCAAGACCAAGATCCTGATCGCCGAGGTCACCTCCACCGACCCCGCCAAGGAGGAATTCTCCCACGAGAAGCTCTCCCCGGTCCTGGCCATGTACCACGCCAAGGACTTCCAGGAGGCCGTCGACAAGGCCGAGCACCTGGTGCTCGCCGGTGGCCCGGGCCACACCGCCTCTCTGTACGTGCACCCCGCCCAGACCGAGAAGATCAGCCTGTTTGAGCACGTCATGAAGGCCTGCCGTATCGTCATCAACACCCCGTCCTCGCACGGCGGCATCGGTGACCTGTACAACTTTGGCATGAAGCCGTCTCTGACCCTGGGCTGCGGCTCCTGGGGCGGCAACTCCGTCTCCGAGAACGTTGGGGTGAAGCACTTGATCAACGTTAAGACTGTGGCCGAGCGCCGTGAGAACATGCTGTGGTTCCGCGCTCCCGAGAAGGTCTACTTCAAGAAGGGTTCCACGCCCGTCGCCCTCGACGAGCTCGGTACCGTCATGGGCAAGAAGCGCGCCTTCATCGTCACCGACCAGTTCCTCTTCAAGAATGGCAACACCCGCGCCATCGAGGCCAAGCTCGACGAGATGGGCATCGCCCACGACTGCTTCTACGACGTCGAGCCCGATCCGTCGCTGCAGTGCGCACGTCGCGGCGCCAAGCAGATGGCCCTCTTTGAGCCGGACGTGATCATCGCCGTCGGCGGTGGCTCCGCCATGGACGCCGGCAAGATCATGTGGATGATGTACGAGCACCCCGAGTGCAAGTTTGAGGACATGGCCATGGACTTCATGGACATCCGCAAGCGTATCTTCACCTTCCCCGAGATGGGCAAGAAGGCCTACTTCGTCGCCGTCCCGACCTCTTCGGGTACCGGCTCCGAGTGCACGCCGTTCGCCATCATCACCGACAAGGAAACCGGCATCAAGTGGCCGCTCGCCGACTACGCGCTGCTCCCCAACATGGCTATCGTCGACGCCGACAACTGCATGACCGCCCCGCGCGGCCTGACCGCTGCCTCCGGCATCGACGTCATGACCCACGCCATCGAGTCCTACGTCTCCATCATGGCTTCCGACTACACCAAGGGCCTTTCCGAGCGCGCTGCCAAGCTCGTCTTCGAGAACCTGCCCTCCAGCTTCGAGAACGGCGCCAAGGACCCGCACGCCCGCGAGGAGATGCACAACGCCTCCTGCATGGCCGGTATGGCCTTCGCCAACGCCTTCCTGGGCCTCAACCACTCCATGGCCCACAAGCTCGGCGCCTTCCATCACCTGCCCCACGGCCTTGCCAACGCCGTCATCCTGACTCGCGTCATGCGCTACAACGCCGCCGAGGCTCCCGTCAAGATGGGCACGTTCTCCCAGTATCCTTACCCCAACGCGCTGCACAACTACGCCGAGATGGCCAAGTACTGCGGCATCGAGGGCAAGGACGACAAGGAGGTCTTCGAGAACTTCATCACGAAGCTCGAGGAGCTCAAGGACTTCATCGGTGTCAAGAAGACCATCGCCGACTACGGTGTCGACGAGCAGTACTTCCTCGACACCCTTGACGAGATGACCGAGCAGGCATTCAACGACCAGTGCACCGGCGCAAACCCGCGCTACCCGCTCATGAGCGAGATCAAGGAGCTCTACCTGGACGCCTACTACGGCCGCGAGCCCCAGGATTACGCCGTCTGCTAGTTCTAGCACGGTTTTAACGGCGGGGGTGCACGGGTGTTTCACACACCCCCGCCGTAGCTTCTATCGCATCGTTGAAAGGATGCAACCATGCTGCTACCCGATTCCAAGACCGAGCTCGTCCGCCGTGGCAACAAGGTCGTTTACGACCTGGGCGATAAGATCGTCAAGGTCTTTAACGAGACCAAGCCCGTCTCCGACGTGTTCAACGAGGCTTTGAATCTTGCCCGCATCAATGAGTGCGGCATCCGCAGCCCCAAGGCGCTCGAGGTTTCTCAGCTCGAGAACGCCAACGGCTGGGCGCTCGTGACCGAGAAGGTCCCGGGTACCACCCTTGCCGAGAAGATGACTGCCGAGCCCCAGCGCTTCGGTGAGTACCTCGAGATGTTCGTCGACCTCCAGATTGAGATCCATGGCTACACCTCTCCGCTGCTCAACCGTCAGCGCGACAAGTTCGCCCGCATGATCGACAGTCTGGATCAGCTCAATGCCACCACGCGCTACAACCTTCAGGAGCGCTTGGACGGCATGACCAAGGAGTTCAAGGTCTGCCACGGCGACTTCAACCCCTCCAACGTCATCGTTGGCGACGACGGCCAGCTGTACGTCTGCGACTGGGCTCATGCCACCCAGGGCTCCCCTGCTGCCGACGTTGCCACCACCTACCTGCTCTTTGCCCTCAACAGCAAGGACCAGGCCGAGGCCTACCTGGAGCTCTACTGCGACCGCGCCGACATGCCCATGCAGGTCGTGCGTCAGTGGACGAGCATCGTTGCCGCTTCCGAGCTCGCTCGTAAGCGCAACGTGAACGATGAGTTCCTTAAGAACTGGATCGACGTCGTCGATTATCAGTAGTATCTGAGCGATTTATTTCGCATCGGAGGCACAAAGGAAACCCCGCAGCTCACATGGGCTGTGGGGTTTCCTTTTAGCGATTGAGTACGCCGGTAAGATAAAAGGACGGCCCCGCATCTCCCCGATCTGGAGAAATGCGGGGCCGTCCCGTATATCGAACTGCAAGCGAAATCGCCGATTAACGGCGTGCCGCCTTCACAAGCTCGGAAACCTTGGCGACCACCTCGTCGATCGCCACGTCCTCGCGCTCGCCCGTGGCACGGTCCTTGAGCTCGACGGTGCCGTTCTTAAGGCCACGCTTGCCGAGCACCACCTGATACGGGAAGCCCATAAGGTCGTTGTCGGCAAACTTAAAGCCGGGACGCTCGTCACGGTCGTCGACAACGACCTCGATACCCTCGGCGCACAGGCCATCAACGATCTGCTCGCAGACGGTAGCGCACTCTTCCTTCTTGGGGTCGAGCGGAATCACTGCAACCTCGTACGGGGCAACGGAGACCGGCCAGACGATACCGTGCTCGTCATTGTGCTGCTCCACGACGGCAGCAAGCGAGCGGGACACGCCCACGCCGTAGCAACCCATGAT
>JAIJJM010000334.1 GCA_022728415.1 Collinsella sp.
GAACCATCAGCATGGCTGATAACCGGCGGCACTGTCATAATCAGCGACAGAATAATCCCCACCGCTGCCACGCCGGTGCATAACCAGAAAGCCATATTAAAGGCCTCCCAGCGCGCCATATTCAGGCCAATCCACGGCCCGACCACCATTGCCAGCCCCATTGCCAGAGAGAAAAAACTGATGCCCTCCCCACGTCGGGAGGCCGGGATCAGCCGCGCGGAAATCGTTCCTTTTACCGTAGTAATAACCCCGAAGGTAATACCATGAAGCACCCGAATAAAAAGCAGTGATTCAATTGAGTGGCAAAAAGGATACAACGCAGTGACCAACAAAAAGGCCAGAGAAGAGAGCACCAGAATAGTTTTATTCGAATATTTACCCACCCATTGCCCGGCAAAGGGGCGAATAACAATGGCGGCAATTAAAAATAAAGTCACCAATAAACCGGCTTTATCAGGAGAGGCATGCAAGCGGTCAGAGATATAAATTGGCAACAATGTTAGTAAAACATAAAAGACGAAGAAAATAATAAAGCTGATGATGGTTATTGCCCAAAAATCCTTCGTCCATAACTTCTCTTTCATACCCTACCGCCTGTCAGGATGACGCACGCAGACAACACTCCCGTTACTGCGGTTGCGTCAAATTGTGATGTACTTTGCAGAACAGAAGTATAAATGGCGGCATGCTATTAGAGAAATTAATCGTTTTAATATTATTGATTAGCAAACTCTAATGACTCTTACCCAAATAAATTCTTTACTCGCCGTGCTGGATTACGGTGGCTTTACTGAAGCCAGCAAGCGATTGTTCATGACGCAGTCGGCGGTAAGTCAGGCAATTGCTGCCCTCGAACAAGAACTTGGTGTGAATATACTGTTACGCGATCGCCGTAAAGCTATACAACTGACCACAGCAGGTCATCGCATTGTGCATCATCTGCGCGCCATTAATCGGGAAGTTAACGCAGTAAAAGAGATAGCCGAGCAGGAAAAGCAGAACCCTCAAAGAACGCTGAGACTTGGTTGTTTCCCCAGCGTCTGCGCCTGTATCTTACCGGCTGTGATTCGCTACTTTGAAATTCATCATCCGAATATAAAAATTATTCCTTTTGAGGAAAATAGCACAGCGATTATTGATTCCCTTCAGAATGAATCCATTGATGCCGGTTTTGTTCATTTTCCGGTGAGCGGAATGTACTCCGTGCCCATTTATCAGGATAAATTCACCGTAGTGTTACCGCCCAACCATGCTCTGGCAAAAAACAGCACTATTACAGTGGAAGAGTTAATGGGTGAACCATTAATTATTAGTAAAGGACGCTATGAATTAAGCATTATGGCACTATTTAAAGAAAAGAATATTACCCCACAGATAAAATATGAATTTAATCACCCGGATACAGCGATCAGTTTTATTCGACAGGGATTAGGCATCGCCTTATTACCAGAGTTAACGCTGAAAACCATTGCAGATGAATTGTGTTCCGTTCCTCTCGAACCAACCTTCTATCGACAGATTTCGTTGCTGGCTAAAGAAAAGCCGGTAGAAGGCAGTCCACTGTTTTTACTACAAATGTGTACGGAACAACTCGTGGTGAGTGGAAAAATTTGATGTAAGACATGAGATTGATGACAAATGCAAGACTGCCTGATTCGCCACACTTAGTTGTACTATAGCCTTTACCAGGCGTAATAATTCGTTTTCACCTGATTTTGGCCCACTTTGTGAATTGGCGATATATATTTATCCAGTTGGGAGAAGTGACAATGACTCCAGGTAGAAACCGGTATGAAGCGCCCGACTCACTGTCAAAACCGATTGTTGAGAGTAATGACACTCCGGCGAACAGTACACAGTTTACTCTGGAGCCATTCTCAATCTTCAAGTGGGATACCTAATAACTTGTCAGGGAAGTTATCAATATCTGTTTGTTACTTATTACCGTATTTATTAACAATAATGATACTTTCTAACATGCGTAAAGGTCTTCGTAATAAAATGAGCTAAATTTGATAGTGAATATATTTTGCAAAGATTAGATTGTATCTTGTTAACTCACACTACAAGGAATCATTTATGCCAAATACATCTATTCACTTATCTCGCTGTAATATTTTACAAAATAATAAATTGCAACCAGCAGAAGTTTACAAAGAATCACAACAAACCGCGAAACTTGAGATTTTTTGCGATGAGTTTCTAAAAATATCTCAAAGTAGATACGGGTTATCAACCTCAGCAGACAGCATAGCTAATTTATTGGCTTTTTTCACGAAAGCCTCAGATGCAATTGATAGTATCAAGACCCAAAAAATTGACGTTCACAGTTATGGTTTCGTACCAATAAGACATTTTGTCGAACATGTCATAACGTATAAAAATGAATTTGCAGCGGATTATGAACCCTATACCCTTACCTTTACCCGAGGTGAAAACAACGAAGGTATTTTGAGTGTCGAAAGCAAAGAAGGGTTTATTTCACAAAGAACAATAAACTTAAATGAATATGAAACTGCAATTAACATCATCAATGAACATGTTATAAAAGAAAATATCCACAACACGGTCCAGTCACCGACAGAAAAAGACATTTCAAAAATAAACAGCTCTGATAAACCTTATAAAACCAGCAGTGAGGAAAGTATTAAAAGTCAACTTTACAGCGATCAAAAAAAATATACAGACCTGCTACTACATTCTGAGAAAAATACAGAATGGTACAAATACGCATCCTCCGTGGAACGCTATGATAAATTCAAGAATTCTTCTAAGGAAATTAAAAATACCTACAAGCAAATTGTACAAGCGCAGAAAAAATTGAACCAAATGAAATACATAAATAAATTAAGTGGTGAGCTTATCGATATCGCCGACAAAAAGTTAGCACCATTAATAAATGATAGTTTCAGCTATACACGAGATTTCTTTGCTTACTCAAAACAGGAAAATAACATCTTCACGTTTGATAATTCTAAGTTTGAAGATCCAAAGGAAAAAAAAGGTTTAATGGTACAACACAGCAATGGACAACTGGTTATTACTGGTGAATATTGTCCTGAAGGTGTGCAAACAGCATTCACTCAAGACCAATATGATAAATTAATAAGATACATTAATATTTTCTTTACTTTTCCGAAATGCGAATAATACTTTACAGTATAAACTGCAATACAATTTATTATTGAACCCAATTCATACTATTTAAGGAATAACAATGCCCAGTGTTAGCTTTCTTAACGAATGAGTTTTACGCAAATATGTTGGCATCTTTTTTAACAGGATGCACCGGTTAATGAATAGAACAACCGGGAGTAACATTATTTCTCTTTAGCAGAGGATGGCGCATGAACGCCATCCTGCAATAGCATTACTCTTTATTAAGGAATTTTACTGCCTTATCAGGGAAATCAGTAAACAGCCCATTTACACCCGCTTTGTTATACAGAGCATCATATAACTGATTCACATCAG
>JAIJJM010000335.1 GCA_022728415.1 Collinsella sp.
TATGAGTTATCGGCATGATTATCCGTTTCTGCAGGGTTTTTAATCGGACGATTAGTGGGTGAAATGAGGGGTTATTTGGGGGTTACCGGTAAATTGCGGGCAGAAAAAACCCCGCCGGTGGCGGGGTTTGAGCGATAAGTGTAAATTAACGCAGCAGAGACAGTACGTTCTGCGTGGTCTGGTTAGCCTGTGCCAGAACAGAGGTACCCGCTTGTTGCAGGATCTGCGCACGAGACATG
The DNA here is from genome assembly GCA_022728415.1 of Collinsella sp. Next base: position 240 of record JAIJJM010000335.1, read on the forward strand.
TTAGACACTTCGGTCGCGTAGTCAGCATCTTCGATACGGCTACGGGCAGAAGACAGGTTGTTTACGGTGTTGCCAAGGTTGGTGATGGCAGAGTCGAAACGGTTTTGTACTGCACCGAGGTCAGAACGCAGATTGTCAACTTTAGCCAATGCTTTGTCGATAGTTTCGAGCGGGTTGGTGGTAGATTGCAACGATTTTGCTGCATCTTCGTTTACCAGAATCGGGCTACCACCTTCTGATTTGCTCAGATACATGACTTTATTGTTACCAGAAGCAGTCTCCGTTATCGTTTTACCATCTGCACTAACATCGTAAGTTGCACCGTTAACAACTAACGTGCTTCCTGTTTTCTTGGCAGCGTTCAGATCAAGATCAGATAGTGTCGCTGCTTTATTTTCAACTTTTGTTGCAGTCAATTGCCCTGCACTATTTTTGTATAGGGCTGTCGTAGGGGCAACGGTTGCACTAGTACCTGATGTATCAGTACTCCCCGAAATAGTGAATTCAACAGCCTTACCATCAACATTGGCGGTTAATTTACCATTACCTGTGGCAGGTATAGCGCCAGTGCCGGTATTTGTAAATTCGATACCTTCGTAGACAATCTTATTACCTTGAGCTAAATCTTTAGCAGCCACTGCAAGCTTAGTTGCATCAATCTTGAATTGAGTATCACTGCTGGTCGTAAGTGAACCATCCGCAGCACTAACATAAACTTGTTTGCCATCTTTATCCTGTACTACTCCACTATCTACATTAACAGTATAGTTATCAGTACCGTTAATTTGATAATTATCAGTACCTGTCGCTTTAAATTTAGAAATCAGGTCACTGCCGGTTGCTTTCTGCGCGCCATCGATATTAAAACCGTCCAGGCCGAGAGTTTTCGCATCAATTTTTGCCAGATTGATAGTGATGGTTTCACCATCATTAGCACCAACCTGAATTTTCATTTCATTATTTTCAGCAAGGACTTTCACGCCGTTAAACTGAGTTTGCTCAGATACACGGTCAATTTCTTCCAGACGTTGAGTAATTTCAGCCTGGATAGAAGAAAGATCGCTGTCAGAGTTAGTACCGTTAGTTGCCTGAACAGAAAGTTCACGAATACGCTGCAGGTTGTTGTTAATTTCATTCAGCGCACCTTCAGTGGTCTGCGCAACAGAAATACCATCATTCGCGTTACGGGAAGCCTGGGTCAGACCTTTAATATTTGCCGTAAAACGGTTAGCAATCGCCTGACCTGCTGCATCGTCTTTTGCGCTGTTAATACGCAGACCAGAAGACAGACGCTCAATAGCAGAGCTAAGAGAAGACTGAGATTTGTTCAGGTTATTCTGGGTCAACAGCGACAGGCTGTTTGTATTAATGACTTGTGCCATGATCTTTTCCTTATCAATTACAACTTGATGTTATTGGGCTGTTGCCCACGGTTTCTCACCGTACCCCTTGTATCGGCACCTGAATTTCGAACTTTAGAAAATTTTAGTTTCTCTCCTGTTTTTTCTTAACGGCTGAAATATCCGTAATATACAACTCTACTCTGCGCATCATCTTCGTGAATCAACTATTAAACTTTGCGCACAAATTGCCGATAACCCGCTTATCTACTGTTTGCAATCAAAAGGAATTAGGTATGGCTTCATTTACATCTCTTGGCGTTGGTTCGAATCTGCCGCTGGATACATTGCTAAACAACCTGACCATCGCTGAAAAAAAACGCTTAAACCCAATTACTCAGCAACAGAGTGACAATACCGCACGTCTGACAGCCTATGGCACATTAAAAAGTGCATTAGAAAAATTCCAGACTGCAAATACTGCGTTAAATAAAGCCGATCTGTTCAAAAGCACTACCGTTACCAGTAGCAATGAAGACCTTAAAGTTTCCACCGAAGCAGGTGCTGCCCCCGGTATCTATACCATCAGCGTAACCCAACTGGCGCAGGCGCAATCTTTACGAACTGATTCCCCGATAATCATTGCATCAACAAAAGATGCACTGGGTGATGAGTCATCAGATACACGCACAATAAAAATTACCCAAGACGGCCGTAAAGAGCCGCTGGAAATCAAGCTCAATAAAGATCAGACGTCATTGGATGAGATCAGCAAAGCCATTAACGATGCCGATAGTGGAATTTCCGCTAGTATCGTTAAAGTCAAAGATGGTGACTATCAATTGGTATTGACCGCCAGTGAAGGTCTGGCCAATAAAATGACCATATCTGTTGAGGGTGACAGTAAATTAAATGATCTGCTGGCTTATGACAGCAAGACCAACACCGGGAATATGAAGGAACTGGTTAACGCGCAAAATGCACAGCTAAACGTTAACGGTATCGATATTGAACGTTCAAGTAACAAAATTACCGATGCTCCTCAGGGAGTGACTCTCGATTTGACCAAAAAAGTCACTGACGTCCGGGTCACGGTGACAAAAAGCAACGATAAAGCAACCGAAGCAATTAAAGGCTGGGTGGATTCATATAACTCCCTCATTGACACCTTTAACACCCTGACAAAATATAAAGAAGTAGACCCAGGTGCTGAAGCACAAGATAAAAATAATGGTGCACTTCTCGGAGACAGCGTTGTACGTACAATTCAAAGCGGCATCCGCGCACAATTTGCAAACGGTGCCAGCGACGGTGCCTTCAAAACATTAAACGAGATCGGGATTAAGCAGGACGGCACGACGGGTAAGCTGAAAATTGATGATGATAAACTCAAAAAAGTCCTGAATGAAAATACAGCATCCGTACGTGAATTGCTGGTAGGCGATGGTAAAGAAACAGGAATTACCACCAAAATTGCCACCGAGGTAAAAGGTTACCTTGCCGATGATGGCATTATTGATAGCGCACAGGACAGTATTAACGCCACACTGAAAAAACTGACCAAACAGTATCTATCCGTCAGTGCCAGCATTGATGACACCGTGGCGCGTTACACGGCACAGTTTACGCAATTAGATACCATGATGAGCAAACTGAATAACACCAGTACCTACCTCAGCCAACAATTTACTGCAATGAGTAATTCCTGATCACGGAGGTCAGCATGTATACCGCAAGCGGCTCAAAAGCCTATGCACAAATTGGCGTCGAAAGCGCCGTAATGAGTGCAAGCCAGCAGCAGCTGGTCACCATGCTATTTGATGGAGTGCTGAGCGCACTGGTTAGAGCGCGCCTGTTTATGCAGGACAACAATCAGCAAGGCAAAGGC
>JAIJJM010000006.1 GCA_022728415.1 Collinsella sp.
ACGGCATTCACGCTAGTCGTTGTCGCCGCGTTGACCAATACGACAGAGAGAATATCACGAGGAAAAGGAGTCACCGATGACCGGTCATGTGACATGGGACGATAATATCGGCAACGTGTTCGACAATGTTACCGATGCCGTTGACGATGCGGCCAAAAACGTCGGTGCCGCGTTCGGCAAGGCAAAGGGCGCATTGGAGACGTTTTTCGCGGTGTGCGGCACCAAGAGCTCCCTAGGCACCACGAACGAAGCTGTGCTTGACGAGATCGCGAGAAGCCCGTTGTGGTCGGTGAGCGGAACCGAACGGCAGAAGAGCGAGGCCAATCAGGCGGCGGAATCCGTCGATTCCATCAAGGGTGAGATCGAGTCCTCCGGCCGATTGGTTGGAACGACCGCCGACAGTGCCACGGAGTATGGCAACAATATCTCCAATTTTCGGTATGGTGACGTGTCATCGGAACAGGCCAAGTATATTGAGAATCTTGCCGAGAGCGCCAACAGTGTTATCAAATATGTGCGCGACCAGCGGGACAGCCTTCCCGGTGGCCGACTGGATGACGAGTCCGCGGTGCAGATCAACGGCATCAAGAACGCCATAGTGTCCATTCCCGGATTGGGGTGGGTGCTGGACACCACCGGCTGGTCCGATCCCGTCGGGAAGATCAACATGTACCTCGGCAATCAGCGTGAGAAGGCGGCCAAGAAACTCGTGGATGAAGTGTCGCGTCGTTTCTCCGGGGCGATTGTCAGCTATGATGCTGCGACACTCCCCGTCCCCGACTCCGACTCAAAGCACAGGAGTGTGCCGGATCCTCCAACCTCCGACCTCTTCAACGATACGACAGGTGCCAATTCCCGTGTACCCGGCCCCGGCGCGTACCTTGGTGACGGTGCATACGACCTGAACGGCGACGGGATGCCGGATTACTACGACTACAATCTGGACGGCGTGCCGGACGTGTGGGTCGATTCGGACGGGGACGGCATCCCCGACATCTATGATTCGTACGACGACAGCGACCCCGCGCAGCGTCGGAACATCGAGAACGCGACCGAGCAGGTGAGACAGAACATCCGGAACGGGGGAGCCGGCTCCGGCAGCGCCGGTTCAGGAAACTCCGGTTCCGGCAATGCCGGCTCGATCGACGGCGGCACGGGTTCGACGTACGATCCCGTCCCCTTGCCAAACCAGCCCGGTGGACAGACCACATATCCGGGCGTGCAGTATCCGCAGATTCCCTCTCCCGGTTCCGGAAGCATTCCGGGAATCCCGGTTCCCCCGGCTCCGGGGAGCGGACCGACCATCACCGTTCCGACGCAGCCCGTCGTGGATGTCGACTCCGGCATGTCGGGGTCGATCGGTCCCGTTCCCGGCACTGGTTTCCCGGCAGGCTCTGGTTCCTTCGGTGTCGGCTCCGGCTCGGGGGCCGGCATGAACGGCATGACGGTCGGTGGTGCCGTCGGCGGTGTGGCGCTCGCCGCGGGGGTCTCAGGCGGTGCGGGCTCATACTTCTCGAACGTTCCGGTGCATGCCCAGGTGACGCCGAGTGGCGTGCCCGGCATATCGGGCATGGCCGCGGGCCTGGGGCGGACCTCAAGTGTGGAGTCCGCCGCGGGATCGGGCATGTCTGCCGGACGTCCTGGCATGATGGGTGCTCCCAGCGCCGCCGCGGCCGACAAGTCGAAAAACCGTCGTCAGGGATTGGGATACGTGGCACCTCATCTTGAAGACGACGACATCGAAATCAGATCGGTCGGCGCGATGGCCGGCCACCGTATCAAGAAAACCGATGATTAGAACAGAGGGGCAGTGAACTGATATGACTGCTGCGATTACGGTCAAACCGTCCAACATGGACGAGCTGGTGAAACTGCTCAGTGACAGCGTGTCCAATATCGACGATGCATTGGATACGCTACGCAACGATGTCAACGGGTTGCTGAACAGCTGGAGCGGCGAGGCGCAGCTGGCCTATTACGACGTCCAGTCGCAATGGATGGTCAGCATGGCCGAGCTCAAGGAGATCCTGAGCCAGGTCAGCTCCACGACCGAAGAAATCAAAAACGACTACGTGCAGACCGACGCCAGCATCGCGGGCATGTTCAACTTCTAGAAAGGGGTGATGAATCATGGCAAAGGATTTGTATTACGATTCGGACTCGCTCGGTGACCTTTCGGATACGCTGCGCGACGCGGGCGCGTCGTTCTCGGGAATAGCCAATAAGTTCCGTGACAATCCGAATCCGAGTTTTGGGTGGGTGTTCAACTGGCTGGTTGCGGATGGCTACGACAGCGCCAAACAAAGCACGGTGAATTATGCAGATAATGTATCGGCGATTTTTTCCGCGCTGGCTTCAAAAGTCGATGAGGCGAAGTCCATGATGAATCAGCTGGAGCAGACGAATATCGACAAAATCAATAAGTTGTCTTCACGGGTTGAGGATGTTAATGACCGTTTCAGCACCCATCATACCGGTAGTGGCGATGGCGGTGGCGGCGGTGTCGCAAATGTAACCGCCGCCGGAGGTTCCGTCTCGATTGGCGATGTTACTGCTCAGGGTGGTTCTTCATCATCGACGACCGGTGATGTCAATGGTAATGTTCAGATTCCGCCTTACGATGACGAGCCAATGCCGGGAGACATCGGGTATCAGGACAATACCGATGTAAAGACTGACATTGATGCCGATATCAACACCGGCGCCGGGACGAATGCCAGCACCGGGGACGACACTTTACTCGATATCGACAGCGATGGTGACAATCAGGCGGACTATGGCATCCAGATGAAGGATGGCGTCGATCTCAATGCTCAGGTGAGCGCTGACGGCGGGCAGACGCAGCTTGGCCTGACCGCGAACCGTCGTGACCAGTGGGGGAACGTCAGCAACGGCGACAAGGTCGGCGACTTCAATATCGATACGGATGGGGACGGCAAGGCGGATGCCAGTATGCACGTCGATAAGGGGCAGAAGTCCCAGTTGTCGTTCGGTGAGGATACCGACGGCCGTTATGTGTCGGTGGACTTCGACCATGATGGTGACGCGGATTTCACCTATCGCGTTGATGATGACGAGACAGATGGCGGTGCCGGAGCCGGCAGTGATAATGGAGCGGACAGCGATGGCGAGAACGGCGGCGACTCTGCTGATTCCGCTGGCAATGCCGAGGGACACGAGTCTGAATACGGGCAATCCGAAACCGACGATCAGGCTGTGGACAATGCATGGCAGGAAATCGCCAAGAATGATCCGCTGGGGCGTTCGGCCGAGGAATTGCGCCGGCAATTCGAGGATCGTGACGTCATTTCATGGGGTGACGATGACGATAACGGTGACCTTGTATTCAAGCCAAGCATCCAGCCGCGGCTGTACACCACTCAACCCGTGACCCCGAAAGGCAGTGAGTCATGGATTCGCTGAGACGAGGATACCCTACCAATGACGCGGTGCTGCGCCAGCATGCAATGATGATGGCTGCTGGTGATGAGAACGAATGGCGCCTGACGGGATCCGATGATGACGGTCCGACCGTTACATTCCATGGACCTGGCGATATCAAAGACACGTCTGGCGTAAAAGCCAGTCTGACGGGTAATCCATACTCGGCCATTCAGGATATGTCCCCTGATTACAAGGCCAATGATCGTTCCGCGAAGATTAATCTTGGAGTCATCGATCGAGCATCCGGAAAAAGAATCAGCGATGCGGTAAAAGACAAAGCCGGCGAATACATTGATCGGCATGATATCCAGCCATGGAAATTCATAAAGGACGATATCAAAGATTCGGAGGATTGTTTTAAATCCCATTTCACTCGCCTGAACAGGGGAGTTGAACTCAACAAAACGCTCCGACAAGTCACGGCTGGATTGGACATCGCTATTGCCGCGGTCGATTCCGCGTGCGAGTTCTTGGGCTGGCCCAATCCCATAGACAATTGGATCAGAAAACCGTTGTTTGGTGATTGGGATCAGATTAGTGAATCCGTGCAACAGTGGAGAGCTCTTTCCCAAGGACTGACCGTCATGTCCAATACCCTGACGCATTGTGCGCAGACCGCCAAAGATGACGCTTGGCAAGGAGAAGCTGGAGATGCGTTTGCGACTTGTTGCGATACGATATCCCAGTTGTTCGACGATGGCGTAGCTCCTTGTAATGAGTTGGCGGTCGCTCTCGATGGCATGATCGATTTGGCGAAGAATGCTTTGCAACTCGCGATCGACACCATCGATACCGTTATCGCTTTGGCGACGGGAATAATGAAATTGGTGGCCGACGGAGCGATGGTTTTTACCGGGGTCGGTGCTGTTAAGCTCCTCGTCGATGGCCTTGATCTGACCATGACTGTACGAAAGGCCTGCGATCTTAAAGATAGATTGACAAAGGCATACCAAGAGGTACAAAACGCACGACACACTTTCCCTGCATGCGCTGCTTCTATGACAGCATTGTCTAATAAGGCGCAGGGAATTCGATCGATAGCTGCTGCATAGAGCACAGGAGAAAGGACGAGAAATGGCTTCTCAAGGATTTGACGATTTTATGGAGCAGCTTCGTCGGGCCAATGAAAACATAGCCAAGGCTCGTGCTGAAGTAGCGGAAATAAAAAAGGAGACGGATAAAGAGAACGCTCGCATTTCATCACAATTGGAGGAACGCCGTCGCAAAGGTGAATCCGGCAAGGCTTGGCAGATTCTGCAGCAGCGGATCGACATGCGCCAAACCACCGAAAACGATATCATCTCAGGGATAGACAAATCGCCTGAGGCTCGTGAGGTTCGCGCCGGAATGGTGAAGACCATGAGGAAGCTGAAACAGGCCGTGGAAGAAGCCCGACATGACGACAACAGCGAGTTGGGGGCGGAGCTTCGCGAGATGGATGAACTCAACGAGCGGATTAACGAAGATCGGTGACGCGCTGACTGGAGGTATTTCGCGGTGTTCGAAGGTTTGCGTGAGGCTCGTCGGATGAACGATCCCGCGTCCAATCCTTTGCATTGGGCGAATCGTGGTTGGTCGGACAGCAGGTTCAGCGTGATTCCGGGGACGGTTCGTAAGGGTCCCGGTACGCATCCCCGCGCGGAGTTCGATCTTCCGTTGGCTTTGTTCTGGACTGCGGTATCGGGTCTGGATGCTCCTGCGCGGCGTGATCTCGGCGGTACGCTACTTAAGCCGAGAATCCCGTGGGCGGCAAGTTATTGGCCCGTCTCCTTTTGCTGGCGTGACGGATGGATTATTCTTGACGACATGAGCTCCATCAATAACGACAGCTCCTCCCGATATATGACGTACTACCGCCCCGTGCGCAAGCTTCCCAATAGGCGTGATGCCGTGTTGCATGTGCTGCGTGCCCCGTTCCCGCTGACCACTGACAGGGCTTTCACGGCGTTTTCGACGTGCTCGTTGGGCCACGTGGACGACCCGGCGTTCATGCCGCCGTACAATGGGCGCCCGTCCGAGACGATGGTGAGTCTGATGAATTCGTTCCGCATGAAACCGGGCTACATCGTGTGGGGCGGGTATCTGCACGTGTGGGTGAACATCCTGTACTGGATGCGGGAGAGCCGTGACCTGGATTTCCGTCATACGGTCGGCGCTGTCTCCGCCGTTGAGGAGCTGGAGCTGTTCCGCGCGTACAAGGCTTACTATGACCAGCTGCGTCGTGAGGTTCCGGCACCGTATGCGGGCGCGGTGACATGGCCGGACCAGTGCGACCCGCGTTTCCCGTTGCCGGGCGACCCGCGCCGCGCGAACTACATCCTCGCGTGAGGTGCGCGCGGTTCCTGCACGGCATCCGGCCAATAAGACCATGTGGCACATGGTTCGTGTCACCGAGTATCGTGGGTGGCAAGAGACTGACAGGGAAGGGTGAATGATGGTGCCAGCGGACTCCCACAATCGCGGCCGCATCAGCGAGTCCGTGGCATGGGGTTGCGCGGCCGCAAGCTGCGTGGCGCTCGCGGCGCTGGGATTCGTCTCCCTCGCATGGCCTTCGGAATCACCATTGTCGTCCGCCCGTTCTCAATCCACGGGCTTCTCCTTTCCCGGCACCCCAGTACCCGCTGATTTGGCGCTCGTCCTCGTCGTCATCGCGGCGTTGATGGCCGTGCTATGCCGTTCCGCCGTGGTATTGGCACGTCTGACCTGGCATCACAGGGTGGATTATGCCGGATCGATGGCCTGCGTCATGGCGGCATCGCTGGCATTGGGGCCCGTGCTCGTCCGTCTGATCCGGCAGCCGTCGATGACCCGCGCGATTCCACTGGCGGTGTTCCTGTCCGCGGTGATCTGCGCGGTCAGTGCGGCATACGTGCAATATGCGTCGTCATATCGCATGACCGTTACGCTGGCGCGGTTCTGCATCGCGGTCGGTATACTCGTCGCGGCGGTGTGCTCATGCGTGATCATGGGAGGGACGCCGGTGAGCGTGGTCGCGGCGTTGTGCTCCGTTGGCGGAGTGTGGTACGTGCACGCCCAAGCCAATGTGATTCTGCGCGTCCCCGATCGGTATCTGCTTGAATGGCAGCGGTACATGACCCATCGCTGGACGGTCCGTGGGCCGATTCCCGAACAGTCATGTCCCCTGTATACGCATGACATCGTCGAGGACATGGACGTGTTCGGCGCCGAATACACCCTGGGATTGGTTATCTCGCACCTGTTCATCATATCCGGGTTCGCGGTGCTGTGCCTGTCGCTGCCACAGCGGCCGAACCTGTTCGTCACCATCGGTTTCGGCGCGTATGCGGTGCTGCTGCCCTGTTATCTGCTTCTTCGTCCGAGAACGGCCAGCAGTGTATTGGAACGTATGATGATGCGTTCCTGCGCGATGCTGGTGGCGGTCATGTCGCTGCTGACATTGGCCGGGCACGATGATTGGCGATGGCTGACGGTATATGTCGCGTTCGGTCTGCTGGCGCTTGGCCTTGTCGTCGCCGCGTCGACGCTGGTTCTTCCCACGGGATTCAAGTCATTGATGATGTCTCGCATGGCCGACTGGATGACTTCGCTCAGCCTCGCGTTGATGGGCGTGGCGGCTTTCCTTGCCTCGGACGCCATGAATATGATCAGGGGGTTCATGTCATGACCGCTTCCATCTACACGGCCCCGTCCACGCGCGGCGTCGCATCGGGCATTCCGACGACCGCGGCCTCGATCACCGGCACCGGATACCGGTATGCGTTGGTCGGCCGCAGACTGCTGGCATTGCTTATCGATGTGTTGCTCGTGGCCGTGGTGGGCGTGGTTGTGTTCCTGCTGTCGGGGCGCAGTCTCGCGTTCGCCGCATTGTGCGTCGTCCAGGTCATCGCGGTGCAATGGGGGTGGGAGGCCGGCCGTGGCCGTACCTTGGGAAAAACGATCATGGGCCTGCGCGTCGTTCGCGCGACGCATGACATCGCCGAATCCGGGGCCGGGCTGCTGCCTCCGGGAGCATTCCGGGCTCTGCTGCGCACGATGACGACCGTGGTGACCGGCGCCATCGCGGTGGTCGGGGCGTTCGCGGCCGAATGCTCGTCGGCCATGGACAGCGTACGGCATCGCGGCTTGCAGGACGTGATCAGTGGCACGTCCGTCATCGACGAGCGCATACGGTACGTGTCCGTCGATTCACGGGACGACGGTGTCACTGACCGTACCGGTACCGACCTGACCGGGGATGACGATCTTGACGAGATGGTGACGGGAGGCTTTGTGCTTCCCCCGTCGGCCGAGGCGGCCGATAACTCGGCCTCCGCCCCGTCCATCATGGCTTCCCGCATGGCGGTGGGTCCTTCACCGGCATCTTCTGACATGGCGTTCGCAGCGCAGTCGGCCACGGCGAAGCCCAAACCCGTTACGCAGGTCCCGGCGGCGCCGGCCGGTCCCGCCGAGGCCGGAACGCCATTGCCGCCTTCGGCGCATGCTCCGATTCGCCCTGCCGCGCCAGCGCAGTCCGCCGCGGCGGCTCCGGCCACTCCGTCACCGGCTGCCACGCCGCTGCCATCCGCCGTTCGACCGCGGCAGGGCGTATCGTTGAGGTCGAACGTATCTTCAAGGCCCCCATCCGGAGCCGTCCCGCTCCCCGTTTCGGAGCCGTCCCATGCCGCCGTGCCGCCGTCGACGGTACCGTCGCCCATGGCACAGGCGTTGCCGCCTGCTCCCGCGCTGCCGACGTCCCAACCCGCATCAGCCAGACAGGTCGCCGTCGTGTATTTCGAGAACGGCCGCGGCGTGCATCTCGCCATCCCCAGCAGAGCGGTGCTGGGGCGCAAGCCATCCAGCGACGACCCCAGTGACGTGCTCGTACGAGTTCCGGACACCACCGGCACCATGTCACGCAGTCACGCGCTGCTGGAAATCGATTCGGGTCGCATGTGGATCACCGATCTCAACAGCACGAACGGCATCGAAACGTTAGGCGAAGACGGTGTGACACGCCTGACGCCCAGCGTACGCACGGAGATTCCGCTGGGCACGCGCGTGTTCCTCGGCAATACGGCAGTGAGCGTCAGCTTGCTCAAGAACAGGGAGAAGAAGTGATGAGTGGGGCAGAGCCGCAAGTATCCTCCCGCATAGACCAGCCCAAGGCGCCGCACGGAAAGATTATCCTGCAGGCGCCTCCCGAGCTGGAGGCCAGCGATGGCATGAATACGCTGGTGACCATGCTGGTGCCGCTGCTGGGCAGCGTGTCGGCCATCGTGATGATGGTCATGTCGAATTCAGGCATCACCGGATTCCTCACCGGAGGCATGTTCATGCTGTCCTCCGTGGGATTCGTGCTGGTCAACGGAGTCCGGCAGCGCTCCCAGCGCAAGGCCAATCTGACGTCCTCCAGGCGCGAGTATCTTGCATACCTCGCCGATTTGCGCAAGACCGTGCGCACGGCCGCCAGGAAACAGCGCCGTTCGGAACTGTGGAACGATCCGTCCCCCGATGCCCTGGTCGCCATCGCGCAGGAGAGCGTGCGCCGCTGGGAGCGCATCCCCTCGGACGAGGACTTCCTCACCGTCCGCATCGGCTCCAAGGAGGAGCCTCTGTGCCTCACGCTGCAGGCCCCGGAATTGCCGCCTCTGGCCGAGCTCGACCCTGTCTGCGCATCGGCGGCGCACCGGTTCATGATGGCGCATCAGAACATCACGGGCATGCCGTGCACCATCAATCTGAGCCAATACAAGCGGATCGAGATACTCGGCGACGCCGATCAGGCGCAAAGCCTGGCCCGCACGCTGCTGTGTCAGGCCGCCATCTGGCATGGGCCGGAATATGTGCGCGTGCTCGTCATCGCATCTCCCGAGCAGCAGTATGCGTGGCAGTGGGTCAGACACTTGCCCCAGGCGTGGAATGACGACGATCACGACGCCGGGCTCGGGCATGGCTCGGTGATGCTGGCTGGCAACATCGAGGAGGCCAACCGCATGATCGGGGAGGACACCCTGCATCGCAGCCGGTTCACCGGCCATGGGCGGTCCACGTTGCCGCACTGGATCGTGGTGAGGGACGGTGCAGTGCCGTTGGGCGACCTGTCATACGGTGAGGATGACGGCATTCTGCGACAGGGCGGATTTGACGGGGTGACGCTCATCGACCTGCCCGAGGAGTGGGACGAGCTGGAAGAAGATGACGTGCTGCGCGTCATTTTCTCGCAATCCTCCATCGAAATGGGGCTGAACGTAGCGCGGACCTCCGCGGTCAACCAGATCGAGCTCATCACCTCTTCCGGGCGTGTGTCGGTATGCGAGCCCGATTCCATCAGCGTGCAGGAGGCCCAGGCCGTCGCCAGCCGTCTCGAAGCCGTGCCCGCACAGGGACAGGACGAGGACCAGGACGAGCAGACGTCCCACAAGAAGTCGTCCGAACTGGCCGACCTGCTGGGCATCGCGGATATCCACCACATCGATCTGCGTCGCCTGTGGGCATACAAGACGGGCAAGGACAGGCTCCGCGTGCCCATCGGACTCAATGCCGATACCAGCACCACGTTCCTCGACATCAAGGAATCCGCGCAATACGGCATGGGACCGCACGGCGTGCTCGTCGGCGCCACGGGCTCAGGCAAGTCTGAGGTGTTACGTACGCTGGTTCTCTCGCTCGCGCTCACCCACAGTCCCGACCAGCTGAATTTCGTGCTCATCGACTTCAAGGGCGGTGCGACGTTTGCAGGCATGGAAGGCATGCCGCACATATCGTCCATCATCACCAACCTCGGCGAGGAGGCCTCGCTCGTCGATCGTATGCAGGATGCGTTGACCGGCGAGATGACACGGCGCCAGGAACTGCTGCGCAAGGCCGGCAACTTCGCCAACGTCTCGGATTACGAGAAGGCTCGACTCAACGGCCGGACCGATCTGAAACCGCTGCCTGCACTGTTCGTCGTGTGTGACGAGTTCTCGGAACTGCTGGCCGCGAAACCCGACATCGTAGACTCCTTCGTGAATATCGGACGCCTGGGACGCTCCCTTGAGGTTCACCTGCTCATCGCCTCGCAGCGTCTTGAGGAAGGCAAATTGCGCGGCCTTGACTCGCACCTGTCCTACCGCATCGGACTGCGCACGTTCTCCGCCTCCGAGTCGCGCGCGGTGCTGGGCGTCCCTGATGCATACACCCTGCCCAGCATCCCCGGCGTCGGATATCTCAAGCCCGATCCCAGCACGATGATCCGGTTCCGGGCCTCATACGTCTCCGGTCCGCCGAAGGGCGAGCCGGACACCAACCCCTCGAACTTCGACGTCGCGGTCGAGCAGATGCGGCACGCCGGCGGCACTCCGGCGCATCAGGTATGGCTGCCGCCGCTGAACGTGCCGAACACGCTCGACGAGTTCTTCCCGGATCTTGAAGTCACCGGCCGATACGGGCTGATATCCCGGTCCGGCCGCGAAGCCGGGTACCTTTCGGTACCGGTCGCGCTGGAAGATAAGCCGAAGGAGCAGAAGCGCGACGTGCTCAGGCTCGACCTGTCCGGCGCCGGCGGCCATGTGGCCATCGCCGGTGGACCTCTGACCGGCAAGAGCACGTTCATGCGCACGATGGTCGCGTCCCTGGCCCTCACCCACAGCCCGCTGGAGGTGCAATGCTACGCCATGGACCTCGGCGGCGGCACGTTCGCGGGAATGGAGGACCTTGCGCACATGGCCGGCGTGGCATTGCGTGGCGATGACGAACGCATCAACCGCATGCTCGCCGAGATCGTCAGCATCATCAACGCCCGCGAACGGTATTTCAAGGCCAACAAGATCGACTCCATCGGCACCTACCGTCAGCTGCGCGACCAAGGCAAGGCCGACGACGGATACGGTGAGGTGTTCCTGTTCATCGATGGATGGCAGAACTTCAAGGTCGAATACGAGGACCTGCAACCCAAGGTGCTTGACATCGTCTCCAGGGGACTGACGTTCGGCGTGCATGTGATCATCTCCACCAGCCGGTGGATGGACCTGAGGGCCAACATCAAGGACCTTATGGGCACCCGTCTGGAACTGCGGCTCGGCGACCCCGCGGATTCCGAGATCGACCGCCGAACCGCCATGACCGTGCCCAAGGGTATGCCCGGGCGAGGCATCGTCTCCAGCAAGCGCCACATCCTCGTGGCGTTGCCGCGCGTGGACGGCAATCACGGGGCCGACTCCCTGTCCGACGGCATCAAGGATCTCATCGCAAAGGTCAACGGCGCCTGGAACGGGCCGAAACCGCCCAAACTCCGCCTGCTGCCCACGCTGCTGTCCCGCATGCAGTTCCTCGCCACCGTGCCCGAACGCGCACGCGAGTCCCGGTTCGTGCTCGGTGTGGACGAGGCCGACCTCAAACCGGTGCTGTTCAACCCGCGACGCTCGCCGCACATGTATGCATTCGGAGATTCAAGATCCGGCAAATCCTCGTTCCTGCGTCTCGTCTCGCGCGAGATCGAACGGTATTACGACGGCAACGGCGGCAAGGCCAAGATATTCCTGGTCGACTATCGACGGGCCCTGCTGGACGAGGTCAGCGAGAAATATCTCGGCCAATACCTGACGAACCATGACGAGACCAGCGCGGCGATGAGCGAGCTCGCGCAATTCCTCGCCACGCGCATCCCGGGCTCGGACGTGACCGCGGAGCAGCTGCGCAACCGCTCGTGGTGGACGGGCTCCGACGCCTATGTGCTGGTGGACGATTACGATCTGGTCGCCACATCGCGCGGCAACCCGCTGCAGCCGTTGGCGCCCCTGCTTGCGCAGGCATCCGATATCGGACTGCACGTGTTCATCGTGCGCCGCACTGGCGGTGCCAGCCGTTCGCTTTACGACCCGATACTGCAGTCCTTCCAGGACCTGGGTGTCACCGGCATGCTGTTCTCCGGAGATCCGAACGAGGGGCAGCTCATCGGCAAGACCAAGCCCAAGCCGCTGGTGCCGGGCCGGGTGCAGATCGTCAGCCGGGACGCGGGCACGTTCCTGGCTCAGCTCGCATACGCCCCGCCGAATCTGCCTCCTATGGCACCGGTGGGGTGATTGGCGGCCGGGAAGGCCCTGCGCGTCAACGTGCACGATGCCCTTTGCCGGATGTCGCGACACTGTGGGGCTTGGCGTCCAGTACGGTCCGGTGTGCTTCGCAAGTGCGGGAATCCCTCATGACCCGGACGGTGACGAGCATGATGATGACGATGATCGCGGACACACCGGCCAACGTCATCGCGAGCGACGTGCCATGATCGCCGTCCGGCGTTGGAACGATGCGCACGCGCTGACGAGAACCGCCTTCTGGGGCATGCGACTCGTATGACGAGCTCGCCGGGCCGCGCAGGCCGTTCGCCAACGTCATGGTGATGGCGCCATATGGATTGAGCTGCCCCCAGCCGCGGTCGTCGTCACGTGAATCGGGATTCGGCCGGTTGCCGGACGCCTCTATGCGCTGCATCCACTGAGATGCGGTCTCATCGGGATACCGTTGCGCCACCAGAGCCGCCGCCGCACTGGCAAAGGCCGTGGCATAGCTCGACGCCGCGGCATCGGATGAGAACACGCAATCGACACCACGGGGAATGGTCGACGTGACAGCCATGCCGGGGGCGAATATGTCCACCTGCGAGCCGCTGATCGAATCCGCGGACGCGTGGAACGATGTATCCGCCGCGGCCACGCCCAGCACGTCGGGCCAAGAGGCGGGGTAGCGGGGGCCGTCCTGCGTGGACGACGAGGTATTGCGGTTCCCGGCGCTCGCCACGATGAGGCTGCCCTTGCCCTGTGCATAGGTCACCGCTGACCGCAACCCGTCATCCGCGGTGACGGTGCTTTGCGACACATTGATGATCTGCGCGCCATGGTCGGCCGCGTAGAGGATGCCCTTGGCAAGCATCTGCGGGCTGGGCCCGCCTTGCGAATGGCTTGACTCGTTGCTGACCGTATCGTATACGCGCACGGGGAGGATCGTTGCTTTGGGTGCGATGCCGACCAGTGCGGACCCCTCGACCTGCCGGGCGGCGATGATGCCCGCCACCACGGTGCCGTGGCCGTAATTGTCGGTGCGGCCGTCCGTCGCGCCGTCCCCGACGAGATTGACGCCGGGAAGTACGGCTGTGCCGGCCAGATGCGGATTGCTTGTGTCGACGCCGGAATCGACCACGGCCACGGTGATGCCGTCGCCGTCCGCCAGGCTTCGCACGACATCCATGCCCAGTGCGGCCTCCGTCCACGGCGTATCGGTGACATAGTTGGTCTTGCCGATCTCGCAGCTTCCCCCGTCGGCATGCGCGGCGGGCATCCGGCCACCGTCAAATGGCGCCGCTCCCAGGCAGCATGCCGCGGCGACCAATGCCGAGCAGCATGCCATCACCAGCCGTCGCCCCGCGTGACGGGTGCACTGCGTCGAGCGTGTGACGCCCCTCATGGTCATCGCCCTTCTCCATCGCCGGTGCCGGCGTGTCCGGCATCTTCCACGGTGCCGGATTTTTCGGATGTGCCGGTGCTCGTGGAGGCATCGGCACCCGTGGATGTGCCGGCATCCTTGATGCTCAGCGACACCCCCACATGAAAGACGTTGATCCATGAGCGGGGGATGGCGGTGACGTCATCTGACTGGAATCCCAGCCGTTTCAGCGTCTCATCATCGTCATCGGGCACCGGGTACGCCGCACCCGTGCCGTCCACCACATACAGCACGCCCTGACGCGAACCGGAGACCGGGGCCGCGCGGAGTAGCGCCCCGCTGGCTCCCTGCACGGTGACGCCCGAGTCGGACCGTGCGGGGACCTGCTGCGGATCGGAGAACGTCACCATATGGATGCCTGCGGCCGGATTGGCCTTGCCTTTCTCTGCATTCTCCACTGCCGTGTCCAAGGCGACGCAGGTGCCTCCTTGTGGAATCTGCGCTGCGGTGAGCCGGCTGTCCGGCCAGTCGTCGGGAACGATCGACGACGAGGCGTTGCGGAATCCCGCCTGCTGCTGCTCCTGCGGTGACATCGTCACCGGCGCGGCAGACGTGCCGGCGCTGAGCTTGTACATGGCCAGCGCGAGACCGCTCAGTGGCGCCAACGTGCCGTCCCTCAGCACGACGTACATGGTTCGGCCGTCGGAGGGATCGGCGATCATCGAGCCGACGGTGTAGGTTTTGCCGCCCACTTCGACGCTGCCGGCGCGCCCGGGAATGGTCAGCGTTCCGATGTCGGAGCCGCCGGCGAACAGATCCAGCCATTGCACCGGTGCCTTGGGCGCCTGGTCGAGCGTCAGCTGGCCGATGCCGAGAATACGCAGCACGGCGTCGCGAATCGTGCCATCCTGCGGCAGGCGGTGACGGACTCCGTCAATCAGCAGATATCCGGTCCCGTCAACATTGACGAGCGAAGCCTGCCGGTCCGGGACCCGTTTCCACGGGCTCGCGTCGTCGGTCACCATGGTGACGGTCGCGCCCTGCTTCTCTCCGAGACAGCTCACCAGATAGCGTGACGCCAGACGGGACCGGTTCGGCAGGATATCGGGTGCCCCCACGATGCCGACGCTGGAACCGACCGGAATGCCCTCCAGATCCTTGTCGTCCACGGTGATGACCCGATATTCGGACGAAGGGATGAGCAGTCGTGCGCTCGTCGTGTTGATGACGGGATGGAGCACGCCGTTCACGCTGACGAACCGTGATGCCGTGTCCTTGCCCACGATGAGCTTGTTGTTGCTCCAGTCGGAGGGCAGGCCGGGGCTGATGATGCCGTAGAACACGCTGACCAGGATCATGACGGCGGTCAGGCCTATGCTCACCATCACCGGGGTGAGTCCTTTCTTGGGCGTGAGCTCCTTGCCGTCGGGCATGCCGGACGTGAACGCCGTGATCAGCCTCGCCCGCGAATAGTTTTGCGCGTCCTGCAGATCCTTTTTGTTTGCCATGAACGTCTCCTATGTACGGCTCTTTGAATGCCGTTACAGTCCCAATGCCAGATACGCCAGCGGTAGCGTGGCCATCACGCCGATTACGTTTGCGGTGTCGGCGAGCCGCGTCATGGCGATCGAGCTGCGGTGTATGAGTTGCGTGTCGATGACGCACAGCAGCGCGCCGATGGAGAACACCCCGATGATGACGGTGACCCATGACGGGTGGTACGCCGTGCATGCGGCACAGCTCAGACACACGCCCAGGCCCGCGAATATGACGGTCACCATCATCTCCGACTGGGAGTAGATGCGACGTGCGTCCAGCAGCATGGATGCGAACAGGACCAGAGTCAGGGCGATGCCGGCGGGATTCGGACTGGAAACCGTGATCGGCACGCCGAACACGATCAGGGCTCCGGCCGCCGCGCGCAGATCGAACAGCAGCGTGGAACCGGTCTGGTATTGCTTGCGGACCTCATGAATGTCAATCGCCTTCGGCAGGGCGAAAATCTCCGATTCGCTCGTCGGACTGTCCACGGAAAGCCGCGCCACGGACAACGACAGCCACGGCAGCGCGTTCGCGGCGAGTCCGATCAGCGATATGGCGATCACCCACGATCGCGCCGACCATTGCGGGACGACGACGCCCACCACGCCCAACAGCAGCAGTACCGCGCCGATGATTACGGGAATGACCGCATGCAGACGGCCGCGGGCCAACGACAGGGCACAGCAGCCACCGGATAACACCAGTCCGGCGCCGATGCCGATAGCAGGGAATCCGTAGAACGGCCCGCGCAGCAGCGCTCCCATGAGATGATAGCCGCACACCCCAGCGAACAGGCACGCGGCCAATGACAGCGACAATGCCTCCCGGTCAAGTCGTCGGGCGGACAGCACTGCACCTATGGCCAGCAGCGACACGGCGACCAGGCCGCAGATCACGGCGTTGACCACGGACGCCGGCGCCAGGGCGACGCATAGTGCGCCGACGCCCAGCAGCGCGCAACTGACGACCAGCGACGTCAATGTCGTGTTCTCGTTGGTCCACGGATGATGGGTGCGCGACACCGAATCGGCGACCGCCTCGACCACATCGTCATACACCCTATCCTGATCGTCAAGCGCGTTGACCTGCAGCCTGAGTTGGTCCCCGTCACGGACGGACTGCTCGGCGAGGGAGGAAGGGCTGCCGATGGGCGTCTCGTCCTCCCGCAGCAGCCGGTAGCCTCCGTACACGAGCGTGGGGTCGAGTACACCCAGTTTCTTCGCGATATCCGGAAGCAGTTCCGCGACGGGCAGCGACGACGGAAGGCTGAGTCTGGCGCTGCGTTTGCCGTATTCCACGGTGACGATGACGCGGGACCCTTCGTCGCCGGGCCCACTCGCCGCGTGCGCAGCCGTTGCCGGTGCCGGTCGCGCAATCGGCACCGGTGCGATGGGCGACGCCTGAATGCGATGCTTCGGCGGCATGGACGGCATGGCAGTGTTCGAGCGCCGACCGCCCGCGGATGCCGCGTCGGCTGATCCGGCCGTGTTGCCGGGGATGGGAACGGCTGGTGCCGGAACGGCGGCCTGCGGCACGGCTGGTGTGCGGGATGGTTGGGAACGACGGGATGACCCCATAGTGCGGCCCCTTCTCTCATTGGCAAATGACTCGCGAATCTGCTTGTATTCTCTCACATGCCTTTCTCCGAAACTGGCAATTGCGCGTGATTTGGGCAGTATTCATGGATATGGGTGCAATCACTCCGCCGGCCGGTTACGATGGTGCTCGGTATGTCGAAGAGACGGCGGAAGCCGTCGAAGCAAAGGAATCGCAGATTATGCCGAGATTGTTTGGAACCGATGGCGTTCGTGGATTGGCGAACAGGGATTTGACCGCGCGTCTGGCGCTTGATCTGGGGGATGCCGCCGTGCGCGTGCTGGGCAACAGTGCCGTCAGGGAAGGCCTGCCGGAGGGCCGCCGTCGTGCGCTGATCGGCCGTGATACGCGCGTGTCCGGTGATTTTCTGGCGTCCGCGCTGTGCGCCGGCATGTCTGCTGGCGGCTTCGACGTGATCGACGCGGGCATCATCCCCACGCCGGGCGTCGCGTTCCTGACCTCCGTGCTCAACGTCGAGATGGGCGCGGTGATCTCCGCGTCGCACAACCCCATGCCCGACAATGGCATCAAGTTCTTCGCGCGCGGCGGTTTCAAGCTGCCCGACAGCAAGGAGGACGACATCGAGGCCGTGCTCGGCCAGGACTGGGACCGTCCGACCGGCGCGGGCGTCGGCCGCGTCTCGCATGAGACGGTGACCGCCACGAACCTGTACATCGACCATCTGGTGTCGACCATCGCCCCGCTCAACCCGGACAAGACCCAGCCCAAGCCGTTGCGCGGCCTGAAGATCGTGGCGGACTGCGCGAACGGCGCCACATCGGTGGTCGCTCCGGAGGCGCTGCGCCGCGCCGGCGCGGAAGTGCTGGTCATCAACGCCTCCCCGGATGGATACAATATCAACAAGAACGCCGGTTCCACGCACCCCGAGCAGCTGCAGGCCATGGTCAAGGCCACCGACGCGGTGATGGGCGTCGCGTTCGACGGCGATGCCGACCGATGCCTCGCCGTGGATGAGGACGGCAACATGGTCAACGGCGATCAGATCATGGGCATTCTGGCTCGCGCCAAGAAGGAGGCTGGCAAGCTCGCCGACAACACGCTCGTCGTCACCGTGATGAGCAACCTCGGACTCAAGCTCGCCCTCAAGGACATGGGCATCAAGACCGTGCAGACCGCGGTCGGCGACCGCTACGTGCTGGAGGAGATGCTCCGCGGCGGCTACACGCTCGGCGGCGAGCAGTCCGGCCACGTCATCAACCGCGAGTTCGCCACCACCGGCGACGGCACCCTGACCGCGCTCACCCTGTGCAACGAGGTCGTCAAGTCCGGCAAGAGCCTCAAGCAGCTCGCCGCGGACTTCCCGCAGCTGCCGCAGCAGCTCGTCAATGTGCCGAACGTCGACAAGATGGCCGCCACCACCAACGCGGCGGTGCAGGCCGCCGTCGACAAGGAGTCGAAGCTGCTCGGCGACACCGGTCGCGTGCTGCTGCGTCCGTCCGGCACCGAACCGCTCGTACGCGTGATGGCCGAAGCCGCCACGCAGCAGCAGGCCGACGAGGTGTGCGACCGGCTCGCCAAAGTCGTGGCCGACGAGCTCGCGCTGTAGAACGAATAACGGCAATACCGCAATACCAAGGAATCACTCGTATGTTCGGAAAAAACACGAAAGTCGACCTCGAACTCAATCGTGAGGTCGAGCAGCTCCTCAAAACCGGCGGCAAGGAGCGAATCCTGCCGATTGTGCAGGCCGGCGAACCGGTGCTGCGCCAGCAGACCGTGCAATACTCCGGCCAGCTGAGCAAGGGCACGCTGAACAAGCTCATCGACACGATGCACACGACGATGCTGGAAGCGCCGGGAGTCGGCCTGGCCGCCACACAGATCGGCCTGGGGCTCGCGCTCGCGGTGGTCGAGGACCACGTGCGCGACGACGAGGACGATCCGCGCGAAATCGCCGAATTCCCGTTCCACGTCATCATCAACCCCAGTTATGAGCCGATCGGCGACGCGACCCGCAGCTTCTACGAAGGCTGCCTGAGCTTCGACGGATATCAGGCCGTGCGTAGGCGCTGGCTCGACATCACCGCACGCTGGACCGACGAGAACGGCAAGCAGCATGAGGAGCGTCTGCACGGTTGGCCGGCGCGCATTTTCCAGCATGAGACCGACCATCTGAGCGGCGAGCTGTACATCGACAAGGCCGAGATTCGCAGTCTGACCACCTACGAGAACCTTGAGGATTTCTGGTGCGACGACCCCGTGCCGACCGCTGCCGCCGAGGAACTCGGCTTCGAGCTGTAGGCCGGGGCTGGGCCGACTCTGGTCGCGGCTGGTTACGGCTAACTGCTGTACAACTCACGAGCCGATTGCACACGAACCGTATACGTGCTTTAGGCTCGGTGATCCATCGCGGCGGACGAGCGCGTCACAATACCGCCGCGAGATCGGCGCGGGCGTCGGGGAAGGTGCGGCAGTAGCGTTCTGCCTCGGCACTCAGCCGCTCGTCGACGAGCAGCCGCTCGTAAATCGGATTGCGGGCGTAGCGTCCGGATCCGTCATCGTACGCCGTGACGATGCTCCGCACCTGCCCGGCCCAATCCCGGCCGCTGATCGCGCGCAGCTGGGCGATGGTGTGCAGGTCGGAGGGGTCGTACGCCTCGACGATGCGCTCGCGGTACATCGCCCTGAGCTCGTCCCAACGTCCCAGCGCCTCGAATGCGGCTTCGCGCAGGGATTCCCACTCATACGCAACCAGATCCTCCGGGAACATCACCGTGTACTGGTTCGGCCGGTCGCGCTCCACCATGTCGATGAAGCCGATGAGCTCATCCCAGCGCTCCGCCGCGATAAGGCGCGCCGCGTAGGCATCCGCCATGGCTTCCGATTCGTGGTGGCTCACCAAGAAGCGGTCGGCGTCGGCCGCATCACCGCTCACGCGCATCAGATCATGGCGCAGGAACATGATCGATTCCTCGAACTGCTGGTGCGCCGACAGCGCCACCGTGCGCTTGATGAGTTCCGAAGCGTCGGCCGTCGAGTCGGTCGCGGCCTCGGCGGCGATGATGCCATCGTCGTGTGCCGTTTCGCCGTCGCATCGCCCGTCCTCGTCGATTTTCGCCTCCTTGGCGAAACGATCCATCGTGTCAAGGGCGCTGTTCAGCGCATCATAGGCGAACATGCGCGTATCGTCCCATTGCGCGAACGACAGGCCGCACGACAGCAGCTCCACCATCTGCGTCGCGTTCAGCTGGAAATCCTCGTTGCAGGCCACCCGCGTGATCAGTCGCAGCGCCTTCTCCCCGTCCTGCGGGTCGGCGTTGCGCGCCACGGAATCCATGTACACGCGCACGTTCTGGATGAGCTCCTTGAGATAGTCGAAGCCCTCGCCGTCCCGGTCCGCCGCGTTGCCCACGAATCGCGCGGTCATCTCGACCGCTTTCGCCAGATTCGTGGTGGCGTCGACCCAGCGCGTGCTCATCAGCGCGTTGCCGACCACGGCATCCACTCCCGACAACGCCTGCGAATCGATGCGGAACGTGGGCATGTCGTTGCGCGGCATGGACACGCCGTCCTCGGTGCGTTCGGCGGTCGGCACGGTGGATGAGATGGAGTCGAAGTACCATTGCATCGTCAACCCGATCACGTCGGCGACCTCGTTGGGAGCGGCGACGGGCACATTGTTGCGGTTGTCGTCGTCCTGGGCGGACGCGTCGGAGATCATATGGTTCCACAGGAATGTAGGGCCGTCGAAATCCGTTGATGCCAGCCAGCTGTCATTGACGAAATCCGCGACGTCGTCGAGCTGTTGCCGCGGATCCACGCTGATCGAGGTGGTTGAGCCATCCATGATTCTGCCTCCCTGGTTCCGCTCCGTGGTTGCAAGCGTACGTGTAGTCTATCGCGATTGACGCTCCGACGTCGGCAATGGCGGATAATGGAGACCGTGAGCGAACAAAGCGTAAACCATGACGAGCGGCGGCATGCGGCGAAAGGCGCCGGCGATGAGATGACGGCTGCGGGGAAGGCCGAGGGAAAGGCCGCGAGGAAGACCGGTGGATCCGGCAAATCGGGCGCGAAGGCCAAGCCCGGCGAACGGTATGAGCGGGGCACGCGCAGCTACACGATGTCGCATATCCGCGGGAAGGACACCCGCATCGAAGTACTCGTGCGCCGGTACCTGTTCTCGCGGGGGCTTCGGTTCCGCAAAAACGACAGGCGCTATCCCGGCCATCCCGACGTGGTTCTGCCCAAATGGCATACGATCGTGTTCATCAACGGATGCTTCTGGCATGCGCATCAGGGATGTTCCAAGTATTCCATTCCCAAATCCAACGTGGAATTCTGGACCGCGAAACTGACCCGCAACCATGACCGCGACATCGCGCAGCACGCCGCGCTCGAATCCGCCGGATGGCATGTCATCGTCGTCTGGGAGTGCGAGCTCGCCAAGCCCGTGCGCGAGGCGCGTCTGGAACGGCTCTACACCGAGATCACCGCGCCTGGTTCCATGGCGTCCAATGAGCTTGCTGGCCTCGCCAATGCGGCCGGTTCCATCAATGCAGGCGGTTCCATCGTATAATTCCCCGATTACCGGCTCCACATCCGGCCATAGTCCCGTGAACGCCCGGTGAAACGGGACTTTGCCGGGAGGGTGGTAGGCAATTACAATCGGTGGCAGTACCGAATGGACGGCAAAGGGTGATGCATGATGAGCGAGACGAAACAGCCGACGATGTCACGACGCGCACGCGAGGCGCAGCCGTTCCGGGCAATGGTGTTCGGCGAGAGGGCCGACGAGATGATCGCCCGCAGCATCAGTGTCATCAAGCTGAGTCTGGGGGAGCCGGATTTCGGAGCGCCGCCCGCCGTGCGCGACGCGATGCGAGAGCAATATGATGGCCGCGCGCTGCCGTACACCGCTGCGCTGGGCCTGCCCGAGCTGCGACGCGCCATCGCCGACTCCTACCATGAACGCCATCATGTCGACATCGACCCCCGCCGCATCGTCATCACCGCAGGCGGGTCTGCCGCACTGTTGCTGGCCACCGCGCTCACTGTCGACCCCGGCGACGAGGTGATCGTCGCTGACCCGTCCTACCCGTGCAACCGCGAACTGATCCGCTCCTTCGAAGGCGTGGTGGTGGACGTGCCGACCAGCGCGGCCACCCGCTTCCATCTCAACGCCGAACTGGTCGACCGCGCGTGGAGCGAGCGCACCAAGGCGGTGATGGTCACGTCGCCGTCCAACCCCACCGGCACGACCATCGACTTCGACGTGCTCAAAGGCGTGTGCGATCTGGCGCGATTCCGCGGCGCGTGGCGCATCATCGACGAGACATACCTCGACCTCGCCGACCGGGAGCCCGATGGCAGCGAGGTCAGGTCCGCGCTGCTCGCCGACCCGGACGCGATCATCTGCAACAGCTTCTCCAAGTTCTTCGGCATGACCGGCTGGCG
>JAIJJM010000336.1 GCA_022728415.1 Collinsella sp.
CGAGCAGCGTCCAGCCGCGCCATGACGGGCCCGCGAGGTAACGGACCGAGCCGATCTGGATGTTGCCCTCCTTGTCGGCCTTGCGCTCGACCCATTCGACCGCGTCGAAACGCGCGCGGCGGCGGCTGCAGTTCCCCGCGGTCCTCGTCGAACAGCTCGCGTATCGGCCTGCCGGAACGGTAGTGGTCCGAATCCGCGATCGCGTCGCGCCTCGACGGCAGATGCCTCGCCGGCTGTCTGTGACTCTCCGCGTTGGGCTTGGGGACCATGAGGTTGCGGCGCAGGAAGCCGACCGCGTTCTCGACGGATCCCTTCTCGTTGCCGGAATACGGGTTGCAGAATCTCGTCTCGAGCCGGTAGTGGTCGCAGAACATGGCGAACACGCGCACCACGGTGACCTTGTCCCACGCGACGCGGTGGCCCACGCCGGTGGCGTTGTCGAACACCAGCACGCGGGGAGCCATGCCGATGTGGTCGAGGATCTGGGCCAGCCCCTCGCACGCGCATTCCGCGTTCTCGCCCGGCATCGCGGCCACGTACCGCATGTTCGAGTGCGGGAACGTGGCGACCAGGCAGTGGCCCCTGACGTCCCCGCCGCCGATCGTGGCGACGGCCTCGCCGAAATCGACCTGCATGACGCCGGCGCCCCAGTCGAGCTCGAGGTACCCGTCGCCGTCGGACCGATGCTCCTCGCGCCACCTCCTCACGTAGCGCCGCACCGGCGAGTGAGCCCTCGAATCCCTCCTCCTCGACGAGCCTGGCGTACACGCGTCTGGCGGTATGGCGCTGCTTGCGGGGCATGAGCCTGTCCGCGAACAGCCACGAATCCACCGTGCCGGAATACGCGTCGATCAGGGAACGCCGTCCCTTCCTGACCGCGGGTTTCGGCGAGCAGTCCTCCATGGTCGCGTATTTCCTGACGGTATCCCTCGACACGCCAAGCCGTCTGGCGATTTCGCGCCATGACACGCCCTGGGCGTCGAGAATCCTGATACGTTGTTGTATCGACACCGGTTTCGTCATTCCTTTCCTTTCCCGAGTGGCCTTGTTCGGCCGGGTGTGTTTCAACTCGGTAAAATAGCCGGGTTATGGCGGGCCGGTGCCCTTCATCTCGCCATTTCGGTGAAACGGACTAATTCCCACCGCTTTTCGGACCGGAAAGTTATGCCGCATCGGCCTAACTTCTATTGAACAGACACATCCGATTTGAGATGCTTTCCGACGGTCATTCGGCTGAGTCCGACCTTGGAGGCGATATATGTCTTCGGCACCTCATCGAGCAGGACTTTTACTCGGAGGCTCTTCGCGGCCGAAGCTGCTGTGTTGTTGGCTGATGCAATCGCGATTTGTATATTGGCACCTGCCGCAAACGAAGTCAAACGCTACGGCGTGTTGTCATATGCCAACAGTATTTCTACGGCGTTGCCAACTGCTGTCAGGTGATAACATTTGCACATGGCAACAAAGATTGAATGGGATATTTTCGACTACGCAGCAAGAGACGTACTGTCTGAATTGTTGGACGAATTAGGTGCTTCTTACCGCGAAATGGAAAGCCTGACATATGGTGAAGTAACCTATAGCCGTATTCGGGATATAAAGATGGGCAATAAAGCTCCCGTCCGACTTTCTGAGTTCATCAGACTTAGCGCAATAAGCCATTGTCTTCCAGCGCAGGCACTTCATATGGTGATAGATCGAGTAAACGAGCTCGAAAACGAAGAATATATGTCTATGACGCAGGAAGAACGCGATTCAATTAACGAAATATTCGAAATGCTAAGAACGCAGCAGTCCTCAGCCGACACTCCAGAACCCATCGTCCGATCTACTGTCGATGATGATAATGTTCGTGTGGCGGAGACCCTCAGCAAGCTCAAACGTGGTGACCTCGACATCGCCGCCTTGGAAGACGAGCACAAGTTCGACGGGGACGGCGACGGTCCGGCGTGATATTTCATGTCTCTAATGTTCCATTTCGGCGTTTTGGAACATTAGAAGTATGATTTTCGTTTATATAAATGCTTTTCTGGAACGATTGGAACAATACGATGGACTATAAAAGCATTCGGCAAACCGTGCATATGAGCCAGTCCACGGAAACACCGGAGACCATAGCCGAACATGAATACCGGCAACGCCTCAACGGATGGAGCACGTTCCGATCCGGCATCACACTACGCGGCAACGAACTCTTCGTCGTCAATTTCCGCGAACTTGCCACGATCGCCGACAGCATACGCGACCAGGAAAACAAAGTAATCGAACTATGGAACGCGCTGCCCCCAATCGCACGCCGCGCCTACCTGCACGACCTCATCGGCACGGAAATGCAAAGCACCAATGACATCGAAGGCGTCCGCTCCACACGCAGGGAAATCAGCGACGCCCTCGAAGCCGCACTCAACGACGGGCCGCACAAACGATTCAGCGAATTCGCAAAACTCTTCCTCACACTCAGCGACGAACAGCCCGAACCCATGCCCGAAACACTCAACGAGATCCGAGCCATCTACGACAAAGTCATGTCAGGCGAACTCGCCGAGAAGGACAAGCCGGACGGCGAACTGTTCCGCAACGGGCCTGTCTACATCGACAACCCATCCACCGGCAAAAGAATCCACACCGGCATCACCCCCGAATCGGAAATCAAAGTACTGCTCACGCAATGGCTGACACTCTCACGCAACCGGGACGTGCCACCGCTGATCCGAGCGGCGATGTGTCACTTCGCATTCGAATACATACACCCGTTCTACGACGGCAACGGGCGCACGGGACGATTCCTGTTCGCGCTGCAGCTCAGACAGCACCTGAGCGCACCGACCGCCATCAGCCTCAGCCCCGTGATCTACGACGGCAAGGACCGCTACTACAAGGCCTTCGAAGACGCACAGCACCCGTTGAACCGGCGTGACGGCAGCATATTCGCATACCGGATGATGAAATTCGTCGCGGACGCACAGAAAAAACTCATCGATGACTTGTCTGAGAAAGGCTCCATGCTCCTGCACGCCGTGAACCAGCTCGAAAGCCTGAAAGAGGAACGGCAGTGGGACGACGTCGAAGCCAACATAATCGCGGTGCTCGTGCAGGAGGAATTGTTCGGGGAATCCCCGCACAGGGTGACCCGTAGGCAGCTGGGCGAGGGACTGGGTCTGGGAAGAAAGAAAATCGCGCAAGGCCTCGGCTCTCTAGAG
This sequence comes from Collinsella sp., assembly GCA_022728415.1. The sequence continues at coordinate 3,201 of JAIJJM010000336.1, forward strand.
GAGACCGGTGCAGTGTCGCATAAGGGCACCCGGCCGGCCTTCTACTCACTCACCGATGAAAGTTGTGCGAGACTGCTTGCCGGAATAACTGGAGGAGGGGACGAATGAACTACGGATGGCAGAAAGAGCCCCTCCTGCCGTTGTCGCCGCGCATGAGCTATGGGCAGATGCGCATGATCCTGTATCAGGTCGCGCCAAACCTGCACGTGGCCAGCGCCCGACTGCCCGGCAAACTCGACGGGCATATACTGCCTCGCCACCA
>JAIJJM010000337.1 GCA_022728415.1 Collinsella sp.
CCTTCTTGCTTATCTCGAGACTGGCGTACTTGCGAGTGAGCTCGTCCCTCTTGCCTTCCTGCACTCGGATGTTTTCGCTGAGCGTCTTCTCCTCGGCCTTCAGGCGCTCGACCCTCACGCCCACGAGAGTCTTTGCGGAGATCTTGTCGATCAGCTTGTCACCGACCGCCACGCGCGAGATCACGGCGTCAATCATGGCGTCGTTGCCGGCCCTGATCTCGTCGAGCACGAAGTTCGCGACATGCTCCTTCACCTCCTCCTTGTACTGCAGGCGGCGCATCACGTTTCTGGCGCGGGCAAGGCGACCGGCCGTCACGTCCGGCTCCACGTCCTCGAAGGCCTCGGGAGACTGGAGCCGGTCCCTGATGTAGGCGGCACGCACAGCAGACTTCTCAAGAAGGCGCCTGAGCAGATCCGCGTCACTCCAGACGTCGACCGAAACCGCATCCATGAAGGCCGTCTTCGCGCAGGAATCGCGCGAAGCCGCCCTGGCCAAGGCCGAGACCGTCGCCGCGAAGATGGAGACCAGGAGGCTGAAGGCCGCCGCCAACTGCCTGCGCGAGGGGATCGGCGAGACGACGACTTATCTGCTGAGCGAGTTCCCCGTGAACCACAGGACCAAGCTGCGCACGAACAACATGATCGAACGAATATTTGACTCGTTGGGGTCCGGGGTTATTGCGTTTGGGGGCCATTATGAGTTTTGGTGGTTATTGCGTTTCGAGGCCGGGGTTATTGCGTTTGGGAGCCGTGGTTGGTTAGGCTCCTTTCACCATGCGAGGGACGTGTGGTGAAAGGAGTCACCGGCAATGGTACGAAAAATACAGGCGAAACTGGTGCTGCGTTTGCATGCCCAGGGTTTGTCGGGGCGTGCGATCGCGAGGTCGCAGGGCATGTCGCGCCGGAGCGTTTCCGATGTGCTCGATGCGGCGAGGGCCGTCGGCGTCAGCTGGGATGATGTCGCCGGCAAGACCGACGGCGAGGTGTACGCCCTGTTGTTTCCCGGTCGGGGTGAGCGCGAAAGCGTGTACGAGCAGCCCGACTGGGCCAGGGTTCATCGCGAGCTGGCGCGTGTGGGCGTGACGTTGAGGATCCTGCACGGCGAATACGTGGACGGATGCCGACGGACCGGGAAACCCCATATGGGTTACGACCGGTTCTGCAGGCTGTACGCCGCATACGTGCAGAAGTTGGGCGTGACGAGCAGGGTGGAGCACAAGGCCGGCCGCACCATCGAGGTCGACTGGGCCGGCAAGACCTTGCGGATCGTGGATCCGGTCACCGGGGATTCGTCAACGGCGTATCTGTTCGTGGCCGTGCTGCCGTTCAGCCGGTACGCGTTCGTGGAACCCACGCTCGACATGGCGCAGAACTCGTGGCTGCGGGCCCATGTGGCGATGTACGAGTGGTTCGGCGGTTCCACGCCCCGCCTGGTGTGTGACAATCTGAAGACCGGCGTCATCGCGCATCCGCGCGAGGGCGAGGTCGTGTTGAACGACGCGTACCGGGGTTTGGCCGAGCACTACTCGGCCGCCGTGCTGCCCGGACGGGTCAGGAAGCCGAAGGACAAGCCCTCGGCGGAGAACACCGTATGGCACGTCACGATGGCGTTGGCCGGCGCGATGCGCGACCACCAGTTCGGCTCGTTGGACGAGCTGCGGACCGCGATACGCGCGTGGCTCGTGGAATACAGTTCCCGCCCGTTCCAGAAGCGTGACGGATCACGTCTGTCGGTGTTCGAAGGCGAGGAGAAGCCGCTGCTGATCGCGTTGCCGCCGGTGGCATACGAGGTGATGGACTGGGTGTACAGCAGGAGGGTTCAGGCCAACAGCCACGTCGCCTATGCTCGCAACTGGTATTCCGTCCCGTACGCGTACGTCGGCTCCACCGTGGACCTGAGGATCGGGGCGAACACGCTCGAGATCCGGCACAAAAACACCAGGCTCTGCACGCACCGGCTCCTGCCGGCGTCGGCCTCCAACAAGTATTCGACGAACGGGACCGACCTTCCCGGCAAAACCATGTGGAAGCCGTGGGATAGGAAACGATGCGAGCAGCGGGCGAACAGGATCGGACCCGACTGCGCCACCGTCATAGGCAAACTGTTCGCCATGGAACGTCTCGACGAACAGGCGGTGGACCCCGCGTTGGCGGTGCCGCGCCTGTCGAAACGGTATTCCGCGCAACGGTTGGAGAACGCGTGCTCGCTGGCGTTGCAGTCGGTCGCCTCGCCCCGCTACGCGCATATCGGGCCGATCCTCGAATCCGGCCAGGATATCGCGGGCGAGATCCCCGACGACGCCGGCGATCACGGCGCCGACGGCGGGGATGACGGTGTCGGTTGGGTGCGCGGCGGCGACTACTACGCGAACATGGGCAGGTGAGACGCAATGATCATCGACACCGAGACCAAACGCAAGCTGCGCGAGATGAACGCCACGGACCTGCTCGACGCGTTCGAACGCCTCGACGAACAAACCACCATGCCATTGAGCCACACCGAGGCGATCAGGCTCGCCGTCGACAGCGCGCACTCCGGTCACATGGACGCCAGGATCCAACGCCTGGTCAAACGCGCGGGACTGCGCTATCCCCAGGCGGACCTGCGGACCATCGACCTGATGGAGGAGCGCGGGCTCGACCGGAGCGTGATCGCAGGCCTCGACGCCGGAAACTACCTCGGCCAGCGTCTGAACGTCGCGTTCCAGGGAGCCACGGGATCGGGCAAGTCGTTCCTGCTATGCGCGTTGGCGAAATCCGCGTGCAGGGGACGCCACCGCGCCTGCTACATACGGATGCCCGACCTCGCGGAACAGGTCGCGGCCGCGGCCCTCAAGCCGGGAGGTCCGGCCAAGCTCGTGCGCAAATACTCCACGTACACGCTGCTCGCGATCGACGAATGGCTCGTGGACAAGCCCGACGAGCAGTTCAGGCGCTTCCTGCTTGAGCTCATGGAACTGCGCTACGACAACGCCAGCACCGCGTTCGCGACCCAGCTGGCCACCAAGGAATGGCACAGCCGTCTCGGCGGCGACACCATCGCCGACGCCATCCTCGACCGCATCGTGCACAACACGGCATGGATCGACACCGGCGAATTCAACATGAGGCAACGGCACGGACAATCCATGCTCGAATCCTGACCAAAGGGGGTCAGTGGCCTTGAACCGGTCCGCCACTGGCCTTCTTTGGCGATAACGGTGGCCTTGAAAGGGAATAATCAGTGGCCTTGAAAGCTGCAAATATTCAATCGAACGACTGAACCGTGAGATCCGCCGGCGCACGCGCGTCGTAGGCGGCTTCCCGGACGGCAACAGCGCGCTCATGCTCGTGTGCGCCCGCATCAGGTACGTCACCGCCAACAGCTGGTCCGACCGGCGCTACATGGATATGTCCCGGCTCGATGACAACCTACAGTCAGCGGCATGAAGTCACGCCAACGACTGGCCACCGACC
>JAIJJM010000338.1 GCA_022728415.1 Collinsella sp.
ACAGCGAGCGACGTCCAGAGCGAACAAGTTGGCATGAAAAGGGCAAGGCATAGACCTTCTGGTCATGCCTTGCCCTTTGAATGACAAATTGTCGCTCTGGGCGGCGCGCAGCGTCGGCCGGCCCGCCGTTCGTCAGAACGGCGGAACCTAGAGATCCCCGCCCGTGCCCAGCAGCTTGCGCATGACTTGCTCGGGGTTGACCGAGCCGTCGCGCGGGGCCAGGGCGGTGATCTTCTTTTGCATCTTGTACTCGTGCAGCTCATCTTCGAGCTGGCGTACGCGGGCGCGGAGCTTCTCGTTCTCGCACTCGCGCTCCTCGGCGCGCTCCTTCATATCGAGGATGCGCACCACGCCGGCGAGGTTAATGCCCTCGTCGGTCAGTTGGTTGATGAGCTCCAGGCGCTCGATATCGGCACGCGAATACAGACGCGTGTTACCGCCCGAGCGCTGGGGGTTCACCAGGCCCTTGGACTCGTAGACGCGCAGAGTCTGCGGGTGCATGCCGGTCAGCTCGGCCGCCACGCTGATCATATACAGCGGTTTGTTCCTATTGTCCTCGGCCATGCTACCTGACCCCTTTCCGTCTCGCACATCTCCACCATAAGCCTGCGGCCAGCCCGTGGGCCACGCAACCAAACTAGAATGTCGCCTTGTAACGGTTGACCTTCTCGCGATAATCGCGCGTGTCGGCCTCGCGCAGCTTGGTCATGGCATCGCGCTCATCGTCAGACAGGTTCGAGGGAACCTGTACCTTGATCTCGACGAGCAGCGCACCCGTGCGGCCGCGATGCTTAACGTCGGGCGCACCCATCTCCTTAAAGCGGAACTTCTTGCCCGTCTGGGTGCCAGCGGGCACCTTCAGACGAACCGTCGCGCCGCCGGGCGTGGGCACATCCACCGTGCAGCCGAGCGCCGCCTCGTAGACCGAGATCGGCACCTCCATGGTCACATCGGCGCCCTTGCGCTTAAACAGCGGATGCTCCTCCACGTGCGTGGTCACGACCAGGTCGCCGCGCTCGCCTCCGGCAACGCCGTACTCGCCACGGCGCTTGTAACGCAATTTGCCGCCGTCGACCGCACCCGCAGGCACCGAGACCGTGATGGTCTGCTGTTCGCCCGTCGAGGGAATGCGGTAGGTGACCTTGTGTGTCACGCCGCGAAACGCGTCCTCGGCCGAAACATCGACGGTCAGCGACAGGTCGCCGCCCTTGCGCGCGCGGTTGCGGCCCGCGCCCGCACCGGCATTACCCGCGGCCCCGGCAAAACCCGAGCCCCAATCGCTGCCCCAGGCGCCGTTGCCGCTAAAGATGCTGTCGAAGATATCGCCCCAGCCGCTCGCGCCGGCACCGGCGCCGTAGCCACCGCTATACGCGCCGCCCGCGCCCGGCATGCCGCCGAACATGAGCATCTGGTCGTACTCTTTGCGCTTCTTCTCGTCCGAAAGCGTCTCGTAGGCCTCGCTAATCTCCTTAAACTTGGCCTCGTCGCCGCCGGCATCGGGGTGATATTTTTGCGCGAGCTTGCGAAACGCGCTCTTGATCTCTTTGTCGGAGGCGCTCTTGGATACGCCCAGGATGTCATAGAAGGTTTTGCCTGCAGCCATCGTAGCTCCTCTCCTGTTACATCCGCCGTCCCTCCGGACGGCGGTTCATGCTGTCACATGGCACTTGGCCAGAAAGGGCCCCGGGTGTTGCCCCGGGGCCCTTCTCAATTACTCCTCGGTGCCCTCGGCCGTATCGGCCGCGGCATCCTCGGGCGCCGCTTCGGGCTCCGGTGCGGGGCGCTTCTCGCCACCGTAGGTCACCGTCACCATCGCGGAGCGCAGGATGCGGTCCGCCATGCGGTAGCCCTTCTGGTACACGTCATTGACGGTCTCGTCGTACTGCGATGCGTCCTCGACACGCCCCACGGCCTGGTGCTCGAGTGGATCGAACGCCTCGCCCTTGGGGTCGATGGGCTCAACGCCCTCGTGCGCAAACACATCGAGCAGCTTGGCATGTACCGCGTCAACGCCATCGACGAACTGCTTAAAGTCGTCGGAAAGCTCTTGGCTGCGGGCATGGTCGATCGCGCGCTCGATATCGTCGATCACCGGCAATAGCGCGGTGACAAGCTTCTCGGTCGCGCGCTCGCGCTCGGCGATGCGCTCGTTGGCGGTGCGGCGGCGGAAGTTCTCCCAGTCGGCCTGTAGACGGGCGGTGCGCTCGGTGGCGTCCTTTGCCTTGTCCTCGGCGGCCTTCTGAGCCTCTGCCGCGGCATCGAGCTCGTTGCGCACGTCGGCAAGCTCCTTTTGGGCCTGCTCGAACTTGAGCTTAAAGTCGTTGTCGGCGGCTTCCTCACCGGCGCGGATAGCGGCTTCCACCATCTCGTCCTCGGTCATCGTCGCCTCCTTGTTGGAATCCTCTACCTGGTTCTCGGCAGCCTCGGCGGCCGGGGCCTCGTTGACCTCGGTATCGTCGACGGCCTCTACGGGAATCTTCACGTCCTTCTCCTCAGAGTCAACGGGGGCGGCACCAACGGCGGCCACCTCCGTGCGAGCTTTACGGGCGGACATGATTACTTGTCCTCGTCGTCCACAACCTCGTAGTCGGCGTCGACGACGTCATCGTCGGCAGGCTGGGCGCCGGCGGCACCGTCGGTCTGCTGCTGAGCGTCGGCGTAGACAACCTGGGCCAGCTCGTAGGCCACGGACTGCAGGGACTCGCCGGCGGCCTTGATGGCCTCGACGTCAGAGCCCTCGAGCGCCTTCTTGGCGTCGGCGATAGCGGCCTCGGCCTTGGACTTCACGTCGGCGGAAACCTTGTCGCCCAGCTCGTTGAGGGTCTGCTCGGTGGAGTAGCACAGGCTATCGGTCTGGTTGCGGACCTCGACCTCTTCCTTCTGCTTCTTGTCCTCCTCGGCATGAGCCTCGGCGTCCTTGACCATACGATCGACCTCGTCGTCGGACAGAGCGGTGGAGCCGGAAATGGTGATCTGCTGCTCCTTGCCGGTGCCCTTGTCCTTAGCGGAGACCTTGACGATGCCGTTGGCGTCGATGTCGAAGGTGACCTCGATCTGCGGCACGCCGCGGCGGGCAGCCGGGATGCCGGTCAGCTGGAACTTACCGAGCGACTTGTTGTCGCGGGCAAGCTCGCGCTCGCCCTGGAGCACGTTGATCTCGACGCTGGTCTGGTTGTCGGCAGCGGTGGAGTAGACCTCGGTCTTGGAGGTCGGGATCGTGGTGTTGCGGTCGATCATCTTGGTCATGATGCCGCCCATGGTCTCGACGCCCAGCGACAGCGGGGTAACGTCGAGCAACAGGATGCCCTCGACGTCACCGGTGAGCACGCCGCCCTGGACGGCAGCGCCGTCGGCAACGACCTCGTCGGGGTTCACGGACATGTTGGGCTGCTTGCCGGTCATGGTCTTGACCAGATCCTGGACGGCGGGCATACGGGTGGAGCCGCCGACGAG
>JAIJJM010000339.1 GCA_022728415.1 Collinsella sp.
CCCTTCTCGTCCTTGGCTTTGGCGAGCGCGTTCTCGACGGTGTACACGGCGTTGAAATACGTGAAGTCGAGTTCGGCGAAGTCGTCGCCTTTCTTCGGCTTGTACAGGATGTGCTTCTTGACGGCCGGGCCATTGAAGACGATGTCGCGTTCTTTGGGGGTGAGGTCCTTGAACGGCACGTCGGTGCGCACGCCCATCGCGCCGGCGACCTGTTTCATCAGGTCCCACATCAACGAACCCCATGGCAGCACCGCGCCCTCGTCGATGCTTTTCGATTCGTCGGGTACGAGCGCCGCGCGGTTCACCTCGCGCACGATGCCGGTGCCGGCGCAGGCCGGGCATGCGCCGGCCGAGTTGAAGGCCAAGGATTCAGCGCCGGGCGCGTGAAAATCCTTGCCGCAATTCGCGCAGACGATGGGCAGGCCGGCGGCCACGTTGAGAGTCGGTTCGTTGCGTGCGCCGCAATGCGGGCACACATGTGAGGCGAGACGTGAGAACAACAGACGCAGGCTGTTGAGCAATTCGGTCATCGTGCCGAAGGTGGAGCGTATGCCGGGCACCGCGGGCCGCTGGTGCAGGGCCAGCGCGGCGGGCACGTGCAGTACTTCGTCCACCTGCGCGCGGCTCGCTTGAGTGAGGCGGCGGCGCGTGTACGTGGACAGCGCCTCCAAATAGCGCCGTGAGCCTTCGGCATACAGCACGCCGAGTGCGAGCGAGCTCTTGCCCGAACCGGAGACGCCGGCCACACCGACCAGTTCGCCCAGAGGCACGTCGACGTCGACGTTCTTGAGGTTATGCACGCGTGCGCTGCGCACCTCGATCGACTCCGGGCGCGCATCGTCCCGTATCCGCTGCATATCGGGCACCCCTTCACTCAAGTCTCCTACGACGCGTCACGTCATCACCCATTGTGGGGACGCCAACTGGCCGACAAGGGACATATTCGGACCGTTGCAAGCATCTATCTTCGTTGCAAGAGGTACATTCGACCTCTTGTAGAATGCTGACTGTCTTCAGAGAGGTACCGAATGGGGAACCCTCGAGTACAAACGCCGTCATTGCAACGTTGATACTCGGGTTCTCATGTTTCAGGCACCTCATTGAACGCAGATAGCTCTCCGCAACAAGGCAAATGTACCTCTTTCAAAGGAGAAGCATCTATGAGGCATAGGCGTACGCCTCATAGAGGCGTACTTGGGCAGACCATAGATCTGGATGGAGAACGCGCGGGATTCGCCTTTGGCCGGTTTACGCACATACTCACTACGCCAGAACACGAAGTTCCCCTTCTCGTCGCGCAGGATGAGCGAAATGGCGATGCGCGCCGCCTCGCCAGCCGCAGCGGCATCTTCTTGCGCACGAACGGCCCGGCTCCATCGAGGCTCACCATTTCGGTGACGCCGTATGCGCCGTCCGCCAGCACCCGTTCGACGCAGTAGGCGTCGTCGAGCATCATGGCGTGCATGGTCTGCCGTTCGTCCATAATCGTCGTCGTCCCCCGAGCGCCGCGGTCAGTCCGCGTCGAGCAGCGTCGGCTCGTTCATGCAGTTCCTCGGTCAGATGCGCCGGATCGTTGACGTTCATGCCTCGCCTTCCCTTGGTATGTCTTCACGTGCCGGACCGCCGGGAGATCTCCCGTCGGGAGCGTCAATCGATTGGCCCGTTCGTTTCACTGTGACCAGACTACATGGCACGGCGGCGTGCGACACGGCTCCGGTGCCGGAATCATCCATGCGGAAAAACTTGCCGAAATTCAGTTGGCAACTGATGACGGGCCGCCGCGTCGCCCATGACAATGGGCGATGTCACCAGTGTCCGCGCATAAACGCGCGATTGAAGAGAAAGGACAGACCATGACGAACCCATCCGATTTCACACCACAGCCACCCTAAGGATCGGGGCCGCAACCCGTCCAGCCCACTCAGCCCATGCCGGTCCAGCCCGCGGGGAACACCGTGCCGCCGCAGACGCCGGGCGTCATCCCCATCGCCTCCGGCACTCCTAACACTCCCAATACACCCGACGCACCCAATGTCCGTAACAAGAAGACCTCCAAGCTGGCGGTGTTCGCGATCATCGTCGCCGCGGTGTTCCTGCTGATCACCTTCATCGGTGTGAACAGCTGGAGTCTGTTGGCGTTCTTCGCGCTGTTGCCGGTATTGTTGTCCGGATTCGCCGTCTACACAACCCGCAAGGACGGCAAGGCGCAGGGGCGCGTGCTCGCCTGGGTCGCGGTCGGTATCACCGTGGTGGCGCTGATCGTCGGCGGCGTGGATGTCGTACGCAACGGCCTCGAGGCCAAGGCCTCTCATGACGCCGCGGAACAGGCCGCGAAGGAAGCCGCGAAGGCCAAATGCGACGCCTACTCATGGCCGACGACCGACCTGGCCAGTCAGCTGCCCAAGCCGGAATCCGCCAAGGGTAAGATCGAGAGGGATAGCTCGAGCGCGTTCTACATCAAGGTGTGCGGCACCGATGCCACCGCGTACGACAACTATGTCAAGGCTCTGCAGGAGAAGGGATTCACCGTCGACTACTCCAAGAGCTCCTCCGTGTTCAACGCGAAGAACGCCGCCGGCTACTCGGTCCATATCCGCTACGATTCCAAGGGCGACTCCATCATGGCCATTTACGTCTTCGCCCCGGACGACTCCTCGACTTCCGGCACGTCCGGGAACGGCGCCACGCAAAACAACGGTGATTCGGGTTCCGGCGACACTTCCACCGGATCCAGCTCCGACGCCGATTTCAAGGCCGCGATGGACAGCTACGAGTCGCTGATGAACGAGTACGCCGACTTCATGGAGAAGTACAACGCCGGCGGGCACCCGGCGAGCATGGCGGCCGACTACGCGAAGATAATGGTCAAGTACAACGATGCCATGAAGAAGCTCGACGCCATCGACGAGAATTCGCTGACCCCCGAGGAGCAGCAGTACTATATCGAGGTTCAGACCCGCGTGAATCAGCGACTCGTTTCAGTGGGCACCTCGACGGCGCAGTAGACGCGCGCCGGGTGTTCAGCGAACGGTTCTCAATAAGAAAAGTGCGAGCCGTCGCTGAGGCCAAAACGAACAAGGGGATGCCCGGAACGTTGCAATTCCGGGCATCCCCTTGATGTTCGATTGTGCTGTTTTGTGAGGAATCCTCGCACGTTTCTTATTGAGAACGATTCGCTGATACAACCGCCTCGCCTAGAGGCGAATCAGCGCCTTAATCACCTTGCGCTGGTCCATGGCCTCATAGGCGTCCTGGATATGGTCGAGGTCGTACTCGGCGGTGAACACGCGACCGGGGTTGATCCTCCCCTCAAGCACCGCGTCCAGCAGACCGGCGTCAAGATCATAGTGGCGCACGGGAGCCGGGCCGCCCTTGATGCCGATGTTGCCGTAGAACGTGCCTTCGGCGCTGAT
>JAIJJM010000340.1 GCA_022728415.1 Collinsella sp.
GACGCACATCGAGGCTGTTGACTCCACCACCAAGGCCGTGTACAACGCCGGCACCCGCGAGCTCACCGCCACGGTGACCGCCGCCGATAAGGGCACGCTCGCCGGTTCGGTGAAGTTCTCTGCTGGCGACTGGTCCAAGACCGTGAAGCTCGACGCCGAAGGCAAGGCCACTGTGACCCTCCCGGCCAGCGTCTCTGGCACTGTTGCGGTTGCTTACGACGGCTACACCGATGGTTTGGTCAATCCATCCGATACTACGGTTGACGGCATTGAACAGGGCAAGGTCGATTTGGCTGAGCTCAACAAGCAGATCGCCGCCGCCGAAGCGCTCAAGGAATCCGACTACACGGCCGATTCCTGGGCCAAGCTTGCCGCCGCGCTGAAGACTGCCAAGGCCGCGCTCGCCGCTGAGAATCAGGGCGAGGTCGATACCGCCGCAGCCGACCTTAAGACCGCAATCGAAGCCCTGCAGAAGGCTCCGACCAATCCGGGCGAAGGTGACGGAGATAAGGGCGACGGCAATAAGCCGACTACCCCGACCACCGGCGACAAGACCAACGTCAACAAGCCCGGCAGCGCGCTGAGCAATACCGGTACGGCCGTGCTCGGCCTGGGTGGTGCCGTGGTAGCACTCGCCATCGCCGGCATCTCCCTAACCCTCTGGCGCAAGCGTCGCGCCTGAGCTGCTACGGCAACCAAGCCCCCCTCTGACGAGGGGGGCTGTCAGCCGAAGGCTGACTGGGGGAGAGACCGCGGCGAAGCCACCGAAAGAACGGCATGGCCTTCGGCCGATTCTGTATCCCGCGGCTGCCGCCGCAGGTCTCTCCCCCGACTGCCTAACGGCGGCCACCTCGAACGCAATTAAGGACCAGCTTTCAGCTGGCTTCATATTTGCTCACTGTCGTTCGCCTTCGCCTAAAAACGACTCTGGCGTTTTCTTCACGGCTCAGCTCATCAGAGGGCGGCCACAAAACTTCGCTCCATAACTGAAGGCGCAACCACAATCAACCCTATCAATGAGGAGAAACATGGGAAAGCTGATACGAAAGGCAACCGGACTCACGGTCGGCGTGGCAACACTGCTCGCTGGTCTGGTGCTGCCGATGACGGCCAGTGCCGAGAGCGCATCGCCAATCGATGCCAGTCCGATCATCCACTATTCATTCGATAACGCACTGACGTCCAAGACCATCGCCAACGAGGGCAGCGCGGCCAACAGCGATGCCACCCTATCCGGCGACGCCACGGTGGCCAATGGCCAGATCAACCTGACCGGCTCGCAAACCATTAGCGTGCCGACCACGGCCATCGCCGGTAAGAAGGACGTCACCGTCTCCATCTGGCTCAAGAACAATTACGGCAACGGCAATACCGCCGCCGCGTACATCGGCGCGGCCAAGACCGGCAATTATCCGGCCAACGGTTACTGGCTGCTCAACCCGGCCAACCCGAGTGGCTACGCGAAATCCGTAATGACCAATGCCACTGCGGCCGACCCGAATAACAGCCCGTGGGGCACCGAAGTCGGCCCTGGATCGACGAACGCCGCCATCACCGGCACCAAGGCCACCAGCGATTTGGCTCTGTACACCACCGTCATCAACGGCACCAACAGCACTATGAGCTTCTACCTCAACGGCAAGCAGGTTGGAGACGCCACCTACGCCATTCCGGCCGGTGGCCTGACCAATTACGGCGATCTCGTCGCCTACATTGGCAAGTCCTCCTACGCTGACCCGAACTCCAAGCTCGACGTGGACGATTACGCCGTATACGACACTGCCATCAGCGCCGCAGACGTGACCAAGCTGTATGACGTTCAGGTGCTCGACAAGGCCGAGGCCGCTGTCAAGGCCGCTGTGCCCGCATCCGCTACCGAGGACTTCACCCTGCCGACCAGCGCCGCTGGTGTGAGCGTCGCGTGGAAGTCGGACAACGCAGCCATCGCCGTTGACAACGCCACCGGCAAGGCCACGGTCACTCGTCCGGCCGCAACCGCAGCTGATGCCGAGGTGACCCTCACCGCCACGTTCGGCAACAACGCCAAAACCGCCGCCTACACGGTCCTCGTGCCGAAGCAGCTCTCCGATGCCGAGCAAGCCAAGGCCGACCTTGACGCCATCACCATCGAGGACTCCGACGACATCCGTAGCAACTTCTCCGTGCCCACCAAGGGCGACAACGGTTCGACCATCTCGTGGGGAGTGACCGGTGGCAAGGATATCGCCACACTAGGCGAAGGCGTGAGCGACAAATCTCGAACGGTCACTGTTAAGCGCCCTGCCGCCGGTAGCGATGCCGCCACTGTGACGCTCAAAGCCACTGCCAGGTACGGTACCGCCACTGAAACTAAGACCTTCACCGTCACCATTCAGCCGATGCCTGCCGCCGAAGAGAAGGACGAGGCCTACGTGTGGGCGTTCTTCACCGGCGAGGGCGTGGGCGGCGAGAAAATCAGCCTCGCGGCCTCCAAGGGCAACGATGCGCTCGACTGGAACACGCTGAACAACGGCACGCCGATATTCACTTCCGAGTTTGGCGAGAAGGGTTTGCGCGATCCGTTCATCATGAAGTCCAAGGACGGCGACAAGTTCTACATGCTCGCCACCGATCTGAAGATTGACGGTCGTGCCCCCCTCAACGGGCTGAATGGCTTTGCTGGTGCACAGGCTAACGGTTCCAAGTACATTGAGATCTGGAAGTCCGACGATCTGGTCAACTGGTCCAAGCAAAGCCACGTCAAGGTGAGCTCTGATTACGCAGGCAACACTTGGGCGCCTGAGGCCTACTACGACGAGGAAATCGGCAAGTACGTGGTCTATTGGGCCTCGAACCTGTACGACAACACCGACGAGAACAGCCGCAAGCAGCTGACCTACAACCGCATGGTGTACGTCACCACCGATGACTTCGTCAACTTCTCCGACCCGACAGTGTGGATTGACGTTGATCGCCGAGGTGGTGCAGGCAGTGGATCCATCGATGTGACCGTGCAAAAGGTAGGGGATACCTACTACCGCATCTACAAAGATGAAAACACGATGTCTTTGCGTCAGGAGAAGTCCACAGATTTGACTGCCGCAATTGGTGGTGCCGGCGTGAAGAACTACGCCGATGCGCTTAAGGGTAGTGCATGGAGCGAAGTTGCCACGAACATCGGTAAAGGCCAGGCTAACGGTTACGGTAAAACCTTCACTTCCGGCGAAGGTCCATCGCTATTCAAGGCCAACGATGGCGATGTGAACGGCTACCAGTACTACCTGTTCGCCGATCAGCCGAGCTATCATCAAGGTCCAAACCACTATGTGCCGATGGCGACTGAGGATATCGCCAGCGGTCAGTGGACCGTTATCGGCAATAAGATGCCTGAGGCGAACTTCCCGACCAATTCCGATGGCGGCAAGCCGCGC
>JAIJJM010000341.1 GCA_022728415.1 Collinsella sp.
CCTCGGCGCCCGAGTCGACGCCCGAGACGCCCGTTGCCACCAAGACAACGACTAAGAAGTCTCCCAAGAAGACCGAATCCGTCGATGAGGATGAAGATGCCGATAAGACGAGGAACGAGTCGACCGAGTCGGACGCCGCCAAGTCGACAGCTAAAAAGGAAGAGAGCAAGGTCACAAAGGTCAAGATTTCCGTTGTCAAGGGCAAGACTGCTTGGATTGAGGTCAAGGTTGATGGCAAGTCGGTCTATGGCGCCCAGGCGACCGGCCCCTTTGAGCAGGAATACACGCCCGAGTCCTCGATCGAGATCACCACGTCCAAGCCTTCCGATGTCACCGTTACCAAGAACGGTGAAAAGGTCCGTTACGATACCAAGACCTCGGGCGTGGCGCGTGTGACGATCACCGTTCCCAAGAAGGAGACGACTGATTCCGAGAATGGTGAAAGTTCTGATGGTGCCGACACCCCCGATGGTACCGATTCCACCGACGGCCCCGATACCCAGTCCACGGATGGCGCCGATACCGCAACTGGCGGTCAGGCGCCCGCCGATTCAACCGACTAGTCGTACGATAGCTGCTAAGCCGCTCGTACGCGAAAGGAAACATCATGGCTAAAGATTCCAGCTTCGACGTCGTGTCCGAGGTCAACATGCAAGAGGTCGATAATGCCTTCCAGCAGACCACGCGCGAGATTTCCCAGCGCTATGACCTTAAGGATTCCGGCGCCACTATCGAGCTTTCGAAGGGCGACAAGCTCTTTACGATCAATGCCCCGGCCGACTTTGTCTCCAAGCAGATCATCGATGTCCTAACCTCCAAGCTCATCAAGCGCGGCATCGATCTTAAGGCCGTGTCTTGGGATGCGCCTCAGGCGGCATCGGGCGGCACCGTGCGCGTGCTCGGCCATATCGTCGAGGGCATCGACCAGGCGACCGCCAAGAAGATCAATAAGGACATCAAGGACCAAAAGCTCAAGGTCAAGGTGACGATTGAGGCCGAAAAGCTGCGTGTCTCCTCTGCTTCGAAGGACGCGTTGCAGACCGTGATCCAGTTCCTGCGCGACCAGGACTACGGTCAGCCGCTGCAGTTCACTAACTACCGCTAGTATTATTCGAAAGGACCGCTCTCCAACATGGATACACCGTTGGGCTCCGTGCTCTACATCACCCTCGGGTGCGCTAAGAACGAGGTCGACACCGACCGCATGCGTTCCCTCTTGACCGCCGCAGGCTACGAGGAGGCATTCGATCCGCAGGATGCCGATATTGCCATCGTCAATACGTGCTCGTTCCTTGCCTCTGCAACGTCCGAGAGCATCGAGACCACGCTCGAGCTTGCCAACGAGGTGCAGGACGGCGTCCGTTCCTGCCCGATCGTCATGTGCGGCTGCGTGCCATCACGCTACGGCGACGACCTGCCCGATGAGCTGCCCGAGGTCGCGGCCTTTGTGAAGACCGACGAGGAAGACGGCGTCGTCGCGGTCATCGATGACGTGCTGGGCGTCGAGCGCGAGATTGCCGCCTATATTCCGCAGGTCAAGCGCACCGTCGAGGGCGCTGTCGCCTACGTCAAGATCTCCGATGGCTGCAACCGCTTCTGCAGCTTCTGCATGATCCCGTATATCCGCGGTCGTTATCACTCGCGCAATGCCGAGAGCATTATCTCCGAGGTGCGCGACCTGGTCGCCGGTGGTGTGCGCGAGATCGTTCTGATCGGTCAGGACACGGGCATCTGGGGTTCCGACTTTGCCGACGAGGACCTCGCCGAGGGCGCGCCGCGCAATCTGGCGCAGCTGCTGCAGGCCGTTGCTGAGGCGGTACGTCCCCATAACGTCTGGGTCCGTGTGCTCTACCTACAGCCCGAGGGCATGACCGACGAGCTTATCGAGACTATTCGCGACACGCACGAGGTGCTGCCCTATATCGATATTCCCGTGCAGCACTGCGACGCGCGCATCCTCAAGGCCATGCGCCGCTCCGGTTCGCGCCGGGAGCTCGAGGACCTGTTTCGCGACCTGCGCGAGCGCATCCCCGGTATCGTGATCCGCTCCACGGCCATGGTGGGGTTCCCGACCGAGACCGACGACGAGTTCCGCGATCTCATTGACTTTATGGACACTGTGGGCTTTGACTACACGAGTGTTTTTGCCTACTCGCAGGAGGAGGGTAGCCTGGCCGCCAAGATGGAAGGTCAGGTCGACGAAGAGGTTAAGCTCGAGCGCGCCCAGGAGGCTATGGATCTTGCTGAGTCGCTCGGCTTTGCCGCGACTGCCGCGCACGTGGGCGAGCGCGCCCAGGTGATCGTCGACGGTATCGAGGAGACCGAGGACGGCGCCGAGCTGATCGGACATGCCTGGTTCCAGGCGCCCGATTCCGATGGTGCGGTGCATCTGGATGCCAGCGACGCATCTGTGGGCGACATTCTGACGGTCGAGTTTACCGATAGCTTCTGCTACGAGCTTATCGGTCATGTTGTGGAGTAGGAGAGCGTCGTGGCTAACGAGAGCAATAAGGAACTGACGAGTGTTTGGACGCCCGCCAACATCGTGACGTGTGTGCGCATCGTCTTTATTCCGGTGTTCATGATCGTGTCGGCGCTGTCTCACACGAGCGTTGCCGGTACAGATTGGAGCGCCTTCGACGGCCCGCTCGCCGCCGCCGCCTTTATTCTGTATGTCATCCTGTCGTGCACAGATAAGGTTGATGGCTACCTGGCTCGTTCGCGCAACGAGATCACCGATTTCGGTAAGTTTTTGGATCCCATCGCCGATAAGTTGCTCGTGTTCTCGGCCCTGCTGCTTTTCTTGGACTTTGGTGCCGTAACTGTGTGGTCCGTGTTCATCATCCTGTTCCGCGAGCTGTTGGTGAGCGCCCTGCGCATGGTCGCGAGTGCGGCCGGTGTGGTCATTGCGGCCGATAAGCTCGGCAAGTACAAGACGGCGACTACAATGGTTTCCATCTGCGGCTATTTGTGCGTCTTTGCGATGGCCGGCTTGCACCTTGGCCCGGTGGCACTGACGCTCGGCATCTACTCGGTGTCGCGCTTCCTGTACGCCGTGGCCGTTATCCTGACCGTTATCTCGGGCGCCCAGTACTTTTGGAACTGCCGCAAGATCGTCTTTTCGGTCTAGGTCCTGGTAGGCATGAGGGAATTATTTGGGCAGATTGCCGCGCACAATGAAGGACTCGCACGCGATATCGTCGAGCGTGCAAGTGTTCGTGGTGTTACGGTTTCGACGGCTGAATCTCTGACAGCGGGCATGATCGCCTCGACGATCGCCGATATCCCCGGTGCCTCGGCGGTGCTGCGCGGCGGTGCGGTGACGTACTGCGACGAGATTAAGCATCGCGTGCTCGGCGTTGAGCAAGAGACGCTCGACCGCTATACCGCGGTGTCGTACCAGAC
>JAIJJM010000342.1 GCA_022728415.1 Collinsella sp.
CTCACCGCAGATCGAGAACATCTGGCCCCTCTTGACCATGATATTCACATCGTTCAACGCGGTGACCGGGCCGAAACGCTTCACGATATGACGCATCTCCAAAATCACGTCACCGTTCGTAGCCACAGCTACCTCCTCCGATAGTAATGCCCCTGTGCATGATGAAGGCACCGTACCGCAACCACGCAGTGCAGCGCCCCCTTGTATAATTAGTCTGTTAGCGCCTTCGCAATAGACAGACCAATTCGATCTTTTGCCACGCACGGAATGAGCGTAGCTTGAAGCGCATGGTAAATATCAGGCTTCCCCGGCCATACTGTGCCAATCACTTGATTGTTGGCATCAAGCTGATGGAACCAACTGCCACGTTGATGGTCAATCATATATTCATCAACGTATTGCCAAAAACGCGCATACCACTCGGCATATATCGATTTCCCGGTAATCCGGTACAGCACCGAAGCGGTATCAATGCCTTCAGCCAGAGTCCAGTGCATACGATCATGCACTACCGGTCGGCCCTCCCAGTCAACGGTGTACACTAAGCCAATTTGACCATCTACGTTCCACCCGGTTTCGACCGCTACGGCAAACAGATTTTCCGCCGCCTCAATATATCGATCACGAGTCGACTCGTCGATTTCCCCATGATCATAGGAGCTTACGGCCCATTGTGTAATCAGTCTTCCCCATTCCAAGCTATGACCTGGAGTGGTCCCATATGGCTTAAATTGATCATCTTTTTTCTCAGCATTGTATTCGTATACAGGTTTCCACTCTTCAGTAAAGTGTTCGGGGATGTGCCAGTTACAGTCTGATGCAAAACCGACTGTTCGCTGAATCATTCGGCCAGCGCGCAACCTATATTTAGGCTCTTCCAAAGCATCGCTTGCTGCGAGGAAAGCCTCCACCGAGTGCATGGAGGAATTAATGCCACGATACTGCTCGCAATGAGTAAAAGAGGTATCCCAAGTATCTCTCGGCATGCCATACTGTTCATCCCAGAAATAGCGATCATATACTTTCAACGCCTTATCTAGCAATGCTCTGGATTCCGGAATATGCACAAGACTTGCTGAAGCCGCACCCAAAATCACAAAGGCATGGGCATAACATCCTTTATTGGGATCCGGGGTTCCTTCTTTTCCAACGCGGGTATACCAGCCCCCGTGTTCGCGGTCAAGTAACAGCCCAGTAGTGAATCCGTCCAACGCCTGCTTAATTAACGGCAAAGCCTCATCTTCAGGCACATATCCGGCTAGAAGCCCAAGCGTGTAGGCATGAGCATATCGTCCCGACTCATATGCATATAGGCCTTCCGACGGAACCGGATTGCCTTCATCATCGAGATATGAGGCACCACCGCCCGGCCACGCGAAGCGCTTGCCGAAATCCACTAATTCTTGCGCTTCCCGATTGAGCAAATCTCGATTATCTTTGGTATCAATTTGATATTGGGACTCAGTAATTGGTGTCATAATTCAGCTCTTCCCTATTCATTGCCATTCGGTGTCATTTCAAGCCGGCATCTTCTGCTGAGATGTACCCGGAATCAACAAGCAATGACTTGACATTATCCTTGTCGACAGCTTCAGGAACAGCCATGATCGAAGGCACGTCTTTGTTGCCATTAGGATATGTTTCTTGAGTCTTCGGAGTTTTACCTGCAACAACGTCGTCAATAATGCCGGCCGTAATATCGGCAAGCTTACGGAAGTCCTTGTATACACTCATGGTCTGGCGCCCTTGCACGATGGCCTGTACGTTGGCCTTCTCAGCATCCTGACCGGTGATAATCGGGTAGTAATCCCAACCAGCAGATTCCACGGCATTGACTGTGCCCAAAGCCAGTGCATCATTGGGAGCCAGCACCGCGTCCAACCGTTCGCCATCACCATAGAATGAGTTGATACGATTCTCCATTTCAGCCTGGGCTTTTTGTCGATCCCAGTTTTGGATACCAATGGTTTGCCAATCGTCAACTGATTTCGGAACTTTGCCCGACCGGGATTGCAACACTCCGGACTCAAAATACTGTCCCAGTTTGCTCCATGAGCCTTCAAAATAGTATTTTGCATTGTTGTCGTCAGGAGAACCCGACATCAATTCCACATTGAAGGGGCCTTTCTTGCCCTGGTCAAGGCCGAGTTTCTTAACTATATACTCTCCTTGCATTTCACCAATTTTTGTATTGTCGAAACTTGTGTAATAATCAACCGCATCTGTATTCATAATCATGCGATCATATGCAATGACTGTCGCCCCATTGTCCTTTGCTGTTTCTGCCGCAGCACCGGTTGCCACACCATCAAGAGAAGCGATAACAACAATGTCGGCCCCTTGGTTGGCCATGTTCTGGATTTGTGACGTCTGTTGGTCCACCTTGCCATCAGCATACTGTAGAACGACTTTGTAGCCGCGCTTTTCAAGTATTTGCTTAAGATTGCTGCCGTCCTTCTTCCACCGTTCCAGCTGCTGTTCCGGCATTGAAATCCCAACGGATATCGAGGACGGATCTTTACCGCTCGCCTCAGACGAGGTCGCCGAACCACCACGACTTGATCCACAACCCCCAGCGCCAATCAGCATTGCAATGCTAGCTCCCATAGCTACGGTTTTCATCCAAGTCTTCATCATTGTTCCTTTCACCTTTGAAGAGACAAGTCAGATGTTCATTTATCTGACGAAAACTATTAAATCATTGATATATCAATACATCAAATCGACATTAGCAATGCGTCGTTTTTACAATACGCAATCGAACATCACATCATCCCACATCCGAACATTCCTGAAACATCAACGTTTGCAAGGTATCTTCGTCTCACGTTCAAGAAATGGCTTAACCGCTGCCTTCTCTGCGACACAACGCACGGCCTGCCATCAGTATTGGATATATCGGTATATCATATACAACAGCACTATGTTCTTATTTGTTACTTTAGTGTTATTTTTAATGGGCGTGTCGCATCATTACATAGACCTCATCAATCTGCTGCCCATGACAATCAGCTCACTTCATAATCCTATTGATTTTCAGCGGCAAAGCACTCCCATAACGTAAGGGCTCAATGGTTGAATTCAAAGTACGTACGTCCCGCAGAAGGCTCTTCACTATTTTCGAGAATTGCCGCAAGGAGGAATATCATGCCTACGGAACGATTTGACGACATGTTCAATGAGGCCATGAAAGACCCAGAAATGGCGGAACTCATCCACGAATACATAACGCAGATGACAGCAGGCATTCAACCTGTCGATGCCTGAACTGGTGCCAGAATGAGTGCGGATAGGGCATCTCAGCAAAGTGAAGTAGCTAAGATGACTGTTCTCGAATAGTCCCATGAAGGCAGCGCCGACGCACCCGTATTCCCTTCCATTAGCGCAACATTCCCGGGAATGTT
>JAIJJM010000343.1 GCA_022728415.1 Collinsella sp.
AGTCATTAAAGAACGTCCCCAATGACTACCCAAAAAAACGAGCGAGGATTTTGAGGTCCTCGCTCGTTTTTGTTTTAGGTGATGTTTCGACCGTACGGCTACTTGTCAGCAGCGGTCTTTTTGGCAGTCGACTTCTTGGCGGTCGTCTTCTTGGCGGCAGTGGCTTTCTTAGCAGTCGTCTTCTTCGCCGTGCTCGCCTTGGTCGTCGTCTTGCGGCCGCGGGCGGGCTTCTTCTCCTTGGTCGGGCAATCCATGTTGACGCAGATACGCCACGGGCCGCGCGCCGTATTGACCACCACGATGGGGGCGCCGCACTCGGGACAGGTCTCGCCCGTCGCCTCGAGCTTGCCACGCGCCGGCAGCGGATAGCTCACGCCGCAGTCATCGTAGTTGGTGCAGCGGATAAAGCGCTTGCCGCTCTTTTCGCTCTTGTGCGCGATCAGGTCGCCATGGCGTCCTGCCTCGGCACACACCTTGCACTCGCCCACCTTAAGATCGGGCTCGTAGTTGGTGGGGCACGTGGGGTTCACGCAGATCTCGAAGGCCTTCTGGCGGAACGGCTGGCACTTAATGCGCGGCGCGCCGCACTCGGGGCACACGGCCGCCTCGCCCTCGAGCGGGCTTACCTTGACGCCGCTCGGCACCGGATAAGTCACGTCGCAGTCGGGCCAGCCCATGCAGCCGATAAAGCTGCCGCGGGTCTTGGCGCTCGTCTTCATGACCAGGTCCTTGCCGCACTTGGGGCAGGCGCCCACGCGCGCATCGGCCGTGACGGCGTCGCTGATGGCGTCGCCCAGCTCCTGCGTGTGCTTGAGCAGCTCGTCGAGCACGCCGGCCAGCAGCGCGCGCGAGTGCGTCACGACATGTTCTTCGGTGTCCTCGCCGCGCTCCACGCGGGTCATGTCGCCGTCGAGCTCGCTGGTCATATCGGGGCTCGTGATGCGCGGGGCAAACTGCGTCAGCGCGTCGATGATGGCGATGCCCAGCTGACTCGGCTCCACGGGATCGTTCTTGAGATAGCGCACGGTATACAGGCGCTCGATAATGCTCGCGCGCGTGGACTTGGTACCCAGGCCGCGCTTTTCCATCTCCTGCACGAGCTTGCCCTGGCTGTAGCGCGCGGGCGGCTCGGTCTGCTTGGCCTCGAGCTTAATGTCGAACACGTCGACCGTGTCGCCCTGCTCCAGCGGCGGCATCTGCTCGTCGCGCTTAAGGCCGTACGGGTACGCCTCGCGGAAACCCGGGGTCACGAGCACATCGCCCGAAGCCACGAACGGCTCGCCGTTCACATCGAGCTCGAGCTTGGTGTTCTCGATGGTCGCAGGACCCATAAGCGTCGCCAGGAAGCGACGGGCAATGAGGTCGTAGAGCTTGCGCTGGCCGCCGTCGAGCGTGGACGGATCGCCCTCGCCCGTGGGATAGATAGGCGGGTGGTCGGTAGTCTCGACCTTGCCGCGCGTGGGCTTCATGGGACCGGCGAGCACCTTTTTGCACACGGGCGCCAGCGCCGGGTTGATCTTTGCCAGGTCGCTCACCACGGCGCCCAGATCGAGCGTCGCGGGGTACACGGTGTTGTCGACACGCGGGTAGCTGATGAGACCGGCCATGTAGAGGGACTCGGCGATGCGCATCGTACGCGCAGGCGAGATGCCCTCGGCCGCGGCGGCAGCCTGCAGCGAGGTCGTCGCAAACGGCGTGGGCGGCTGCTGCTTACGCGAGCGCTTGGTCACCGCGGCAACGGTCGCCGTCGTAGCGCCGTCGACGTGGCCATACGCCATCTCGGCAGCATCTTTGTCGGTAAAGCGCGCCGTTTTGTGCGCAATCTTAAAGCGGTCGTCCTCGGCAGCGCCCTGCGCGGCACCCATGCCGCGAATCTGCCAATAGTCCTCGGGCACAAACGTCATGCGCTCGCGCTCGCGCTCGACCACCAGGGCGAGCGTCGGCGTCTGCACGCGGCCGGCAGAGCGCACGTTACCAAAGCCGCCAAACTTGGCGAGCGTCAGGTAACGCGTGAGCACCGCGCCCCAAATGAGGTCGATGTGCTGACGGCTCTCGCCGGCGTCGGCCAGGTTCTGGTCGAGCGAGACGAGATTATCGAAGGCGTGCGTGATCTCGGCCTTGGTAAACGAAGAATACTGGGCGCGGGCAACCGGCAAGTCCGGCGCAACCTCGCGCACCTTGTTGAGGGCGTCCGAACCGATCAGCTCGCCCTCGCGGTCGAAGTCCGTGGCGATAATGACGCTGTCGGACTTTTTAGCGAGGTTCTTGAGCGAACGAATGAGCTCCTTCTCGGCCGGTAGCTTAATGACGGGCGCCCAGGTGAGGTAAGGCAGGCTCTCGAGCTTCCAGCCCTTGATGGAAATGCCATCGGCAAGGAACGGCTTGCGCTTGGTCTCGTAAGGCGGGCGGGCCAGACCATCGGGCATATCGGCCGGCAACATCTCACCGTCCTCGGTCACCGAATACCAACCCAGCTTTTTATCGAACAGCACGCTGTCGCAAAAATCGGGCGCCAAGATGTGACCGGCAAGGCCGATGGTCACGCACTCCTCGCCCTTCCACTCAAAACGGTAGATGGCGGTGTTGTACACCTTGTCCTTTTTGGGCTTACCCGTGGACAGCCGCTCGGCGATCTGACGCGCGGCGTCGTTTTTCTCGGCGATGATGAGCTTCAAAAGAGGCTCCTATCTCGTATCTCTGCGGCTACGCCCGCCCGTATGGCGGCCGACTTACGCCCTTGCTTGCTCAATCTGCCCGATGAGCCAATCGCACCAGGCATCCATGCCCTCGCCCTTGCGCGCGCTCACGGCAAACCGCGGCGCCTGCGGATTGAGGTCATCGAGTGTCTTAGTATACCTATCCATGTCAAAATCGAAAGCCGGAGCCACGTCGACCTTGTTGAGCAACTGGGCACCGGCGTGTTGGAAGATGCCCGGGTACTTGATGGGCTTGTCGTCGCCCTCGGGCACCGAGAGGATCATGATGGACAGGTTCTCGCCCAGGTCAAAGTCGACCGGGCAGACCAAGTTGCCCACGTTTTCGATAAAGATGACATCGATATTCTGAAGGCCCACCGCCTGGTCGAAGGCGTCGACGGCCTCCATGATCATGTTGCCCTCGAGGTGACACAGGCCGCCCGTGTTGATCTGGATGGCGGGCATGCCGGCTTCCTTCATGGTGACGGCGTCGACGTCCGAGGCGATATCGCCCTCGATGACGGCACAGCGCAGGCCGGCCTTGTCGCGCAGGCGCTCGTTGGTGCCCAGAATCGTAGTGGTCTTGCCCGAGCCAGGGCTCGACAGCACATTGATCACATAGGTGCCCGCCTCATTAAATCGCTGACGCAGCTGATCTGCCAGGCGCTCGTTGCGCGACAGAATCGGCGATGCG
>JAIJJM010000344.1 GCA_022728415.1 Collinsella sp.
CTCGGGCTTTAGCTTTGGCGCGCTGCTGGGCGGCGAGATCGTCGGCGGCGCCGTCGCGGTCCTCTTTGGTTTGGCCTACAGCAAGATTAAATGGCTGTTCCCGCCCGTCGTGACCGGTACGGTCATCTTCTCCATCGGCGTTTCGCTGTATCCCACGGCCGTCAAGTATATGGCCGGCGGTATGGGCACGCCGCTGTGGGGCACCCCGCAGGCCTGGTGCGTCGCTCTTATTACCTTCGCCGTGGTCTTCGCACTTGCCAACTTTGGCAAGGGCACGCTCAAGCTGGGATCCGTGTTCTTTGGCATGATCGTTGGCATGATCGTCTCCATCCCCTTTGGCATGATTGACTTCTCTAGCGTCGCCACCGCTCAGGTCTTCGCCCTTCCCAAGCTCATGCCCTACGCGCTCGAGTTTGATCCCGAGGTCTGCATTACCCTTGCCGTCGTGTTCCCCATGGTTGCCATCCAGGTTATCGGCGACGTCTCCGCTGCCTGCCTGGGCTCCATCGACCGTATGCCCACCGAGCGCGAGCTCTCCGGCGCTATCGTGTCCCAGGGCCTCACCTCTATGGTCGGCGGCCTGCTGGGCGGTCTTCCCACCAGCGCCCTTGGCCAGAACGTGGGCATCATCTGCTCCAACAAGGTCGTCAACAAGTGGGTCTTTGTGACCATCGCGGCCGTCTTTGCCATCGCCGGTCTGTTCCCGCAGCTCTCTGCCGTCCTTTCCGCTATCCCGCAGCCCGTCATCGGCGGCGCGACCGTCGGCGTCTTTGGCACCATCACCATGAACGGCGTGCGCATGTTCACCCGCGAGGGCCTCACGCAGCGCACTACCACCATCGTCGGTACCTCTGTCGTCTTTGGCCTGGGTATCTGGATGGCCAGCGGTTGCCTTGCCGGCGAGGGTATGCCCACCTGGGTGTCCACCGTCATCGGCTCCAATGCCGTAACCCCCACCGCCATCATGGCCATCGTGCTCAACCTGATCCTTCCGCAGACGCCGGTCGTGGCTCAGCACATCGATGCCGCCAAGGATGCCGCCGTGGATCTGGTCTTGCCCGAGAGCAAGAAGTAATCAATTCGGTGCTATTCGTCGGCGGGCGCATCGCCTCGTCCGCCGACGTCATGCGGCGATAGGCCGCACTTCAAAGGGTTTGTCCCTTTGGTGAAGTGTTGACGGGAGAGGGCCCGTTTCCGGTGTAGGCCGGCGCTTCGCACTTCCGCCATGTCAGAGGTGTCAAACCCCGCCCCTGATGTTGAAGGGAGCTTTCATGCTTCTGGTCGCTAACGGTTCCGTCTTTACCCGCAACGCTCAGACCCCGTTCATTCCCAACGGTGCGGTTGCCATTGACGGAGATACGATCGTCGAAGTGGGCCCCGAGTGCGAGCTCAAGGCCAAGTACCCGGATGCCGAGTACGTCGACGCCCGGGGCAACCTCATCATGCCCGGACTCATCAACTGCCACACCCACATCTACTCGGGTCTGGCCCGCGGCCTTGCCATTAAGGGCTGCAACCCCACCAACTTTTTGGAGAATCTTGAGCAGCAGTGGTGGAAGATCGACGACAACCTGACGCTCGGCGGCACCAAGGCCAGCGCCTATGCCACGATTCTGGACTCCATCCGCGATGGCGTCACCACGATCTTCGATCACCACGCGAGCTTCTGCGAGATCCCGGGCAGCCTCTTTACCATTAAGGACGCCGCGCAGGAGCTGGGCATGCGTTCGTGCCTGTGCTACGAGGTCTCCGATCGACGCGGCCAGGAAAAATGCGACCAGGCCATTGCCGAGAACGCGGAGTTTGCCCAGTGGACCGCCAAGGAGCGTCGCGATAACGACAACCACATGATTGCCGCCATGTTTGGCGGACATGCCACCTTTACGCTGTCGGATGAGACCATGGACAAGATGGCCGAGGCCAACAACGGCCTGACCGGCTTCCACATCCACGTATGCGAGGGTATGAATGACGTGTGGGACTCCCGCCTCAACCGCGGTGGCATCAGCCCCGTCGAGCGCCTGCTGCAGCACAACCTTCTGGGTCCCGACACCATGCTGGGCCACTGCATCCACGTGACGCCTGCCGAGATGGATGTCATCAAGGAGTCCGGCACCTGGCTGGTTAACAACCCCGAATCCAATATGGGCAACGCCGTGGGCTGCGCCCCCGTGCTTGAGTTCTTCCGTCGCGGTATCCCCGTGTGCATGGGCACCGACGCCTACACCCACGACATGCTCGAGAGCCTCAAGGTCTTCCTGATCATTCAGCGCCACAACGCCGCCATGCCCAACGTGGGCTGGTGCGAGGCCATGACCATGCTGTTCGAGAACAACGCCAAGATGGCCAGCAAGTACTTCGATCGTAAGCTCGGTGTGCTCGAGGCCGGTGCCGCTGCCGACGTCATCGTTATGGACTACAAGCCCTTTACGCCGCTGAGCGAGGAGAACATCGACGGGCACATGCTCTTTGGCATGATGGGCAAAAACTGCCGCACCACCATCATCAACGGCCGCGTCCTGTACAAGGATCGCGAGTTTGTCGGTATCGATGAGGAAAAGATCAACGCGTGGATCATGGCTGAGTCCAAGAAGCTCTGGAGCACGCTCAACGATCGCACCTACTAATTTCACAAGTAGATTCACGCGCGTCGGGTGTTTCGCCGCATCCGGCGCGCGCATGGGCGGCCTCCGCGGGGTCGCCGGCGCTGTGCTAGCGCTACACCGTATTTGCGCCCGTCGCGCGGTCTCGCCGGGCGTTACAGAGAGGAGCTCATTATGAGCGACATCATGAGGCCGATCCCGTTTTCGCAGCTGATGAACTGGATCATCGAGGAGCACAAGACCCAGGACGCCATCTTTGGCGTGCGCAAGATGGTCACGACCAACCAAGAGGGCGCGCTTCCCATTTTTGACGAGCGCATCGAGACCCCGTTTGGCCCGGCCGCCGGCCCCAACACGCAGCTTGCCCAGAACATCGTGGCATCCTACGTGGCCGGTTCCCGCTTCTTTGAGCTCAAGACCGTTCAGGTTATGGACGGCGAGGAGCTCTCCAAGTGTGTGAACAAACCCTGCATCGTTGCGCAGGACGAGTGCTACAACTGCGAGTGGTCGACCGAGCTCGAGGTTCCGCAGGCCTTTGCCGAGTACGTGAAGGCATGGTTTGCCTGCCACCTGATTGCCCGTGAATACGGCCTGGGCAGCCCGGACGGCTTTGTCTTCAACATGTCGGTGGGTTATGACTTGGAGGGCATCAAGAGCCCCAAGGTCGACGCCTATATCGAGGGCATGAAGGACGCCAGCGGCTCCGAGGTTTGGAACGAGTGCCGTGCCTGGGCGCTCGCCAACCTGGACAAGTTTGAGCATGTCGACGCTGCGTTTGTCGAGTCC
>JAIJJM010000345.1 GCA_022728415.1 Collinsella sp.
CCCCGTCGCGGTTTCCTTACTGCTTACACTGTAAGAACGCCGCAAACTCCGCTCCCCAGAAGCTCATCCGTATTTCACACAGCGAACCGTGCAGCATCCAGATGATGAGGATTGCCGTCACGCAGAACGTGATGGCCGTAAGCGATTTTTGCGACATAGCGCTTGCTCCTTTTTCGGGGAGGCGCTAACCTATCACTTGCTAAGGGTAGATGGTTAGGGCCTCGGGTTAACGTTAAAGTTGACTCGGGGCCTTTCCACATCTGGCCTTCGGGTATTCCCTCCGACCATCAGCCGAAAGGCACCCGCACGTAATCTATCGCTTTTTTGTTACCCCGGCAATTCTGCCTGTTAATTCTGAGGTAAAGGCAAACTCATCTGATTGTTTCCCCTGTGTGAAGCTGGCAGCTCATGCCACGGAATACCTTCTGATGAGTGAACGCCGGAGGCGTGTTTCGATGTGAATTTATGGAAGGCTTCCAGTGTTGAGAAGCATACGCCGCATTCCAGGTTGTTACACTGGTAATACTTTTGCCGCACGGTGTTTGAATCATTTTCCGGACGACTGGTGCGGATACGGGCAGATGCGCCACAAAGCGGACAACGGAACATAGCGACCTCCTTTAACGTGGTGCTGCCGCTATTCTAAGTTGCTCACTCTGTTTCCGCTATCCATTCCGGGATTTTTGCCTCAAGCTCAAGCTGCGTGGTAAAGCCGCTGTTATCAATGGTGTGCTCGGCTTTTGCAATAATCCAGTCCTGATTATCAATCTCGCTTTTAAATCCTGTTACCGTGCCATGCATTTCGGGGTAGAGTTCTGCTCGTCCACGTGCCAGCGTGATGGAGAATGATGCGGCTCCGCGTTGTAGTTGTTGCCACTTTGCCGCCGCTGCACGTCTTGCTGCCTGCTCGTTCTGGTAAGTCTTGCGTAGCACAAACACGTTGCCTTCCGCACCTTCCATATAGTCGCCTTCCCGGCTGCTGCTTTTCTCCTTTTTGGGTTTGCGCGGTTTGCGGCGTTTCACGCTGACTTTTTTCTTTTTCCCGTAATTAAGATCAAGCCAGTAAGCGCGCACCCCCGTATACGCTTCGCGGTCAGCAATGCGGAACTGATGGCGATCGCCACTGCTGCGCGTGATGGCGAACGAGGGCAACGGCTGGCCCTGCGCGTTCACGCCACCACCTGGCATGATGAATAACAGATTACCGCTTTTTACCGTGGTGATTGCGCCCAGCATTTCCGCCATGCGCGTAAGAAAGGACATGTCGCTTTCTTCGGTCTGGTCGGCGTGGTCGATTTCGATATCCATCAGCATTTCGCTGATTTGCGGTTTCAGACCGTACCGATGAGCGATGGCGGATACCACTCGCTCAACGGTCACATCATGCCAGGACACCTCACGTTTAACGTTAAATTCATCCCGAAAATCTGCGCTTCTGGCTGAAACCGTCAGCCTGTCCGGCGGTCCTTCGTGAGCGATTTCATCAACAATGTAAGTGCCTTTTTCTGTCAGCGGTTCTCCTTTCCAGCCAATGAGAACCGTCAGGCGCGCGCCCCGTGGCGGTAGCTGCAACTGACCATCCGCATCATCCAGCGTGATGGTGAGCTGGTCCGCTTCAAATCCCCGGTTGTCGGTCAGTGACAGACTCATCAGGCGCTCTGCCACGCCGGACAGCGTTTCCCCCTCCGCGAGAATATCAAAATCCGGCATTTTCACGGGGTCTGTGCTCTGACTGAGCAATTGCATGGTGGTGTCGGTCATCTTTCCCTCCCTGTGCGGCATGGTCGCATGTGCGTGCGGAGGGGGTTACTGCTTTTTGTTGTCGCCGTGGCGGGAGAACGGCGCAGGGGGTGAGATTACGCGCGTGGTGGGTGATGATTGTTGCCGAATCATTTAACGGATACAAGGGGCTGAAGCTATGAGTGAAACTCGTTTTCATGGTGCCCGTGTTACGGAAAATACCGACCTGGTAACAGCGATTAATGATGTTGATTCCAGTGTTATCGGTATCGTGGCAACGGCGGATGATGCGGACGCGAAGCTGTTCCCGCTGAACAAGCCCACACTGCTGACCCGCGTCAATGACGTGCTGGGAAAATGCGGGACAACGGGGACGCTTTATCGTGCGCTTAAGGCCATCGCAGACCAGGTGAGCACAAAGGTGATCGTCGTTCGCGTGGCTGAACACAAAGAAGAAGGCGGTAAGACGCAGGATCAACTGGTTATTGGTGGTTCTGAATCTGACGGCAGCTATACGGGGATGTATGCGCTGCTTGTTGCAGAGCAGGATGAAAGCATCGGATACCGTCCGCGTATTCTGGCCGCGCCGGAGCTGGACACGGAGGCTGTAACAAAATCCCTGTGCGTGATTGCGGGTAAACTGCGCGCGTTTGTGTATGCCTCATGTCACGGCTGTAACACGATGGCTGAGGCGATTACCTACCGCCAGAAATTCAACGAACGTGAGGTGATGCTCTTATGGCCGGACTTCATCGCCTACAACCCGAAAAGTGGCAAAAACGAAACGTTCCCCGCTCCTGCTTATGCGTGTGGCCTTCGTGCGTACATTGACCATGAGCAGGGCTGGCACAAATCGCTGTCCAACGTTCCGGTTAAAAATGTGCTGGGGATGTCGAGGCATGTGTTCTGGTCGTTGCAGGCCGAAGACAGCGATGCCAACAGCCTCAACAACAAAGAAATCACGACCATTATTCGTCGCAACGGGTTCCGCTTCTGGGGCAACCGCACACCGGAAACGAACGCCTACATCTTTGAGGTGTATACCCGAACCGCACAGGTGCTGGCTGATTCAATTGCGGAAGCGCAGTTTGAAACCATCGACAGTCCACTGACGCCTGCGAACGTGAAGGATGTTATCAGCGCCATCAGGGCAAAACTGGATTCACTGGTGACTGCCGGGAAACTGATTGGCGCGGAGTGCTGGTATGACGTGGTGGATAACGGCACCACGGATTTACGTCAGGGGCGTGTGCGTATTCGCTACAAATATACGCCCGTTCCCCCGCTGGAAGACATGGAGCTTTACCAGACGTTTACTGATGAATTCTTTGGTCCCGCATTTGCGGTGCTGGGAGGTGCCTGATGGCTGTACCAAAACATCTTCGCTTTTTTACGTTGTTTGTGGATGGTGAAAACGAAGTGGGTAAAGTGACATCCGTCACGCCGCCCAAACTGACGCGCAAAACCGACAGTTATCGTGGTGGTGGCATGATGGGGGCGGTAAGTATTGATCTCGGTCTGGACGACTCCGCGCTTGATGCGAGCTTTGTCATGGGTGGAGCTGTTCGTGCGCTGTTCCTTAAGTATGGCGGCACGATTGACGGCACGCTGCTGCGTTTTGCGGGTGAATA
>JAIJJM010000346.1 GCA_022728415.1 Collinsella sp.
GTCGAGGACTGCGTGAAGACGCTCGGCTGGCTTGTCGAGCATGCGGATGAGCTGGGTGTTGACGCGACGCGGGTCGCCGTGGCTGGCGACTCCGCGGGCGGAAGCCTGACCAACGCCGTCGTCCTCGACGGGTCCCATGCGGACAGGATTAAGCTCGTGGCCGAGCTGTATCCGCTCGTCGACGGCGGCCCCGTTCCGGAGGAATGGTCCTATGACCTCTATGAGATCGTGAACGACCAGAGGGCCGAGGCTCTGAGCAGGGTGGATCGCATCCGCAATGCCAACGACGACCTGCCGTTGATGTATACCAACGGCAATGCGGAGGAGATGCTCGACCCGAGGGTGTCTGCTCTGTTCGCGGAGGACGTGAGCGCGTTCCCCCGCACGGTCATCATCTCTTCCGAGTATGACTACCTGCGCTATCAGGACGAGCTGTTTGCGAAGAGGCTGCAGGATGCGGGCGTTGACGTCACCGCGATTCGCTATCGCGGCTGCGACCACGGCTTCTTCGAGATGTACGGCGTGATGCCTCAGGCTGAGGACGTCTGCCGCGTCATCTCCGAGGAGCTTGCGAAGATCTAGGGGCTCGTCGCGGCGGCCTCCTGGACGAGTGGCGGTCCGGCGGGATGCTAGGTGCGTCCCGCCGGACCTTTGCGTTGGGGGCGCGTGTGGGGTTTGCCTCGGCGGTGCCGGATTGACTGGGAGACGCGTTTACCGCCGATCTTCCAAGCGAGCCCAGCAAGCAAACCGCGAGCTGAGCCCCAAAGGCATCGACAAGGGCGTGGGTGTGACGTGAGCGCTGGAGTATCTGGGCCGCGCTGGCAACGCACGCACCTTTGGCTTTGGCGATTCGGGCAACGACCTGGGCATGCTCGTCGCCGTCGAGACGGCCGTGGCCATGGGCAACGCCGTGCCCGAGGTCAAGGCGGTCGCCGACTACGTGACCGACGATGTCGCGCACGACGGCAGCGTCACAGCGATGCGCCACTTTGGGTTGATCTAGCGGGAACCCCCAATTACCGTTCACCCGCGGCGGGCGGCTCAAATCAGCCCGCCCTGCAAAATCGTTTTGTCGCTGGAGGGTGTGCTCAAAAACGCTAAAGCGTTTATACCGTTCACCGAGAAGATAAAAACCCGCAGCTCACGCCTTGATAAACATAGGTAAAGTGTTTAGCAGTTCAACGTCCATATGCAGACGAAAGGAATCAGGCAGATGGCAATCAAGGTGTTCGCTGACGGTGCAAACCTCGAGGGCATGCTCGACATGTACGAGAACGGCAACGTTCAGGGTTTCACGACCAACCCGTCCCTTATGAAGAAGGGCGGCGTGACGGATTACCGCGCGTTTGCCAAGGAGGTCCTGGCCCACATCACCGATGTGTCCGTGTCGTTTGAGGTCTTTGCCGACGACGTCGAGACCATGGAGGTCGAGGCGCGCGAGATCGTCACCTGGGCCGAGAACGTCTACGTCAAGATTCCGTGCGTGACTACCAAGGGCGAGTCCACCGCCGAGCTGGTCCGCAAGCTTTCGGCCGACGGCATCAAGGTCAACGTCACTACCATCTTTACGCCTACGCAGGTCGATGAGATGGTCGAGGCCGTTGACGCCGAGACGCCGTCCATCATCTCGCTCTTTGCCGGCCGCATTGCCGATACCGGCGTCGATCCCATTCCGTTTATGACGGAGTCGGTCAAGAAGGCCGCCGCCAAGCCCAACTGCGAGGTCCTGTGGGCGTCCACGCGCGAGCTCATCAACATCTACCAAGCCGAAGCCTGCGGTTGCCAGATCATCACGGTGCCCAACAGCATCCTGGCCAAGCGCAAGAACATCGGCCGTGATCCGTACGAGGTCTCGCTCGATACCGTGCGCGGTTTTGCCAAGGATATTGCCTCGCTCGGCTTCCATATCCTGCCGTAACGCGAACACTGACTACGCCGCGGTCTGCTCGCCCCGGCCTTTCCTTTCCCTATCGCTCACGCGCTCCGCGAGGGTCGCGCTAGGCAAAGGAACGGCCGGGGCCGCCGGCACGAACCCGTCGGTAGGTCCTGAGCTGAATCGTCACCTTTATTCCGATGGGGGTCGACAGTGCTACCCCGCCAACTGTCTCGGGCAGTAATGGGGCTGGGCTCGGATGGCAACGGCGCGTGCCACTGGCGGCTTCGTTCGCCGGATGACGATTCGTGTTACGCGGCCGGCGTCACCTCGGACGGCGGCGTGGGCTCCGACGGCATCGCGTGGACAACGCGGTTCCGCATCATGGATCAACCTGTAATCTAATGATCTTCTAATCCATATCTATCAAGTATCGAAAACGATCCGGCCCCGAGTTGGCAGTCATCGCCAAGGCAAAGGACCCTGCCGACTATGTGTTCGGGGCGACGCGCAGGTCGCCCAAGGCCCTTCGATTATCCTTTGTTCCGCGCATGCAAGATCTCATACTTGACGTGGTTGAACAGCTCTATCGGGCAAACGAGGTCTTTGCGGCTCGTGCCCATGAGTGTCCCACCAACAAAAATCGAGATATTCGGCCTCAGGGTGCCGTCAAGATTGCCAATATGGCTAAAAAAAGTCCCGTACCGCACCTCTGCTGGTGCAGATATGGGACGTTTGTGGAATATCTGACGCCTATTTGTTGCGCTTGCACTTTGAAGAGGTGTTATCGCGGCCCGGCGAGGCCGAATATCTCAAAAATTGCAGGTGAGGATTAGCGGAAACGGCGTCTCGCACTTCGGGATATCGCCAAATCGTTTTAGAAGGAGAGGCGCTCGGCGGAATGGGACCCGCCGAGCGCCAGCAGCGGCTTATTTGCCCCGCACCATGGTGAGGGAGATCTTCTTGCGGTCGCGATCGACCTTCTCGACCCACACCTTGACCGTGTCGCCGACGCGCACCACGTCGCTCGGGTGCTTGACGAAGCGGTTGGCCAGCTTGGAGATATGTACGAGGCCGTCCTGGTGCACGCCTACGTCGACGAAGGCGCCAAAATCGACAACGTTGCGCACCGTGCCCTTGAGCTCCATGCCGGGCTCCAGGTCGTCGATGGAAAGCGCCGAGCGGCTAAAGACCACCTCGGGCGCATCGTCGCGCGGGTCGCGACCGGGCTTCTTGAGCTCGTTGACAATGTCGATGAGCGTGAGGGTGCCGCAGTCCAGGTCGCTTGCCAGCGTCGATATGCTTCCCAGGCGGCGCTCGATATCGGGCACGCCGCCACGGCTGAGTTCATTGGCCGCCACGCCGGCGCGTTCCAAGACGGATGTGGCCACCTCGTAGCTCTCGGGGTGGACGCTTGTCGCGTCGAGCGGGTTTTTGCCGCCGCTGATGCGCAGAAAGCCCGCGGCGTTGAGGTATGCCTTGGGTCCCAG
>JAIJJM010000347.1 GCA_022728415.1 Collinsella sp.
GGACACGGAGTCTGCGCTGGGCATTCGGCTCCGAATGACTGAAGAGTGATTATTTGCCTGCGTCTAGACAATGTCAATACTACACCGGCGCGTCTTTTCCGAGGCCTACTGGCGCAAGGCTTTCCCGGGCGTTTCGCCGGCTTCGCGCGCTATTGGTCGCATATGGCGGATGTGTGGCATTATGTTCATCAGGTTGTCCGTATCGTGGACGGATTGCCGTCCACGGTGCGAACGCTCAGCCCTGAATAACCCCGTATCCGTCATGAACAAACGGCTTGAAGTCATCCTCACGTGGCCCGCCCGGCTCATGCCGAATCGAACGGTCGGTACCCAGCTTCTTCTCGGCCCTCAACCGCGGCACCTCGGTCAGGTCGTACGGCGTGGTCTGATACACCCAGTTGAGCCAGTTGCGCCACAGCAGGTTGGCGTGCGCGCGCCAGGCGAACAGCGGCTCCAGCTCCGAATCATCATGCGGGAAGTAGTTCCGGGGGAACGGCACGTTGGTCAGCCCCTTGGCCATGTCGCGCTCGTATTCCTCGGCAAGCGTGTACTTGCCATACTCCCAGTGGCCAAGCGCGAACACTTCGGAGAAGTCGCGCGTGGAGATCAGGCCGGGTCCGGACTGGGGACCCCAGGTCAGGATCTGCAGATCATGGTTGGCGCGCACATCATCCTCGTTCACGCCGGCAAGACGGGAGTGGGGCTGCAGCGCGATCTCGTCGAAGCCGTTGGTCAGGAAGCAGTATTCATCCTGCAGATATTGGGGGAACACTCCGAAGATCTTCTCGGGGTAATCGACCTTGCGAATGCCGTAGCGCTCATACAGCGCGCCCATCGCGCCCCAGCACAGGTACATAGTGGAGAACACGTGGGTGGAGGCCCAGTCGAGGATCGTCTTGAACTCGTTCCAATAGTCCACGTCCTCGAACGGCATATGCTCCACGGGGGCGCCGGTGACCACGAAACCGTCGTAGTAGTTGTCCTTGAACGCGTCGAGGTTTTCGTAGAACTTGACGAGATGGTCTGCGGAAACGTGCGTAGCCTCATGCGTGGAGGTCTTCATGAAATCGACTTCCACCTGCAACGGCGATTTGGAGATGAGCCTCAGCAGCTGCGTTTCGGTCTCGATCTTCTTGGGCATCAAATTCAGAATCACCAGTTTGAGCGGACGAACGCGCTGACGCTCCGCCTCGGGCTTCTCCAGAGCGAAGATGCGCTCCGAATCGAGGATATCTCTGGCCGGCAGGCCACTGGGGATCTTGATAGGCATGTTCCTATTATGTCAATATTCGGGATAACGGTTCAGGGCATTCCTATAACGGCCATTTATGGCGCGTTATCACCCCGACTCCGGCTCCGCCCCAAACCCCTCGCTGCGTGAGCCGCTTCACGTTTTAAAACCGTGGGAAAATGACACGACACGCCGATGTTGACTTTCTGGAATCTGCACCTATTGTAGATAGAGCTGTCTGAGAGACAAGCCGACGCGGGGTGGAGCAGCTCGGTAGCTCGCTGGGCTCATAACCCAGAGGTCCATGGTTCAAATCCATGCCCCGCTACTGCGGGCGAGGCCGTCACGATTATTCGTGACGGCTTTTCGTTTATCCGCCGTCGTGCCCTACGGGGCCGCATATCCGATCGGGGCGATGATGTCCTGTGAAAAAACAACATCCAAGCCCGCTCTGGGCAGAATCAATCAATCTATGGCTCGACCCCCTCAAGGCGGCGGGCTACTCCCCCAACACGATCGGCACGCGCCGATGCCAGATGTCCGCATTGTCGAGGGCGCTTAAGGGCGATCTAGGGACGTGGAGGGCGACGACCTCGCCCTGCTGATCCGATCCGCCAACGGCTATCTGTTCCCCGGCCGGTGGAGCGGCCACGCCTCGGTCGAGACCACGCAACGGTACATCGCCATGCCCGACGACCAGCTGCGCGCCGCCGTGGAAGCCACGCGCCTCGCCGCCTAGGAGGATCACGATGTTCCGTTTCCCCGACTTGATTGTGGTACTAAATTGATTGTGGTACTAAATTATGGTACCATAATAAGCATGATCGAATGCGAGCCGTCAGCCTTCAAGCACTGGCTCACACAGCCACAGATCGACTACATATTCCGGCATCCGGTGGCCGTGTTCGAGGTGCAGTCGAGACACGCCGGCGACAGGGTCATGGCGATCCTCGGACACCCGGACGAGTTCAGGGAACGCCCCGTGGAGCTGCTGGTATCCCAGCGCACCCGCAAGGTGTTCCACGCGATGGACTGCCGCCGCGAATGGCTCTACAAGTTCGACGACTAAAAAACACCAAGGAGGACATCATGAGCAACGAAACAGACTGGGACGAGCTCTCGGACGAATACACCGAGTACACCCCCGCCATCATCGGCGAGACCATCCGCCCGCAAAGGGCGATCACGATGGATGACATCGACGACATCTTCGCCGGCCGCCCCCTCGCCGACCAGCCCCGCCGGAAGGCCGACGTGCTCTACAAGGCATACCTCACGCCCGACATGGACGCACAGGTGCGGGCACAGGCCGAACGAGAGCACATCGGCAAGAGCGCTCTGATCCGCAAGGCACTGGCCGCATACCTGACCGCCAATCAGGCACAGCCCGCGATGGCCTGACCCATATACGGCGAAAAGCCCCCGAACCTGCCGCGTGATACGGTTCAGGTTCGGGGGCTTCTTGTTATTCGGCCTTGGATGCCTTGGCCTTGAGGGCGCTGGCGCCGATGACGACGCCGATGGTCAGGGCGACGGCGCTGATGGTCGTCGCGGCCGGATCGGCCCACGTCCAGCCCCATACGGGGCCGAGGGTCTGCACGGACGGTCACGGTACGGGACGGTGGGGCGTTGCTGCCGGTGGCGACGCTGCCGCCGCCGTTGTAGGTGACGACCTGACCGGGGCGATATGGATGAAAGGCGATCAGGCAGC
The DNA here is from genome assembly GCA_022728415.1 of Collinsella sp. The sequence goes on from JAIJJM010000347.1 coordinate 2,943, forward strand.
TACGGTGCCCAGGGAAGTCGGCGATCATAAACGTCTCGTCGTTTTCATCGCGGACCTTCAGTTGTCTAATCCACGGGAGGCGACAGGCGTGAAGTTTCTCAACGAAGCGGAAGCCGGGCACAAGTCGTATGTCACAATCGACTTCGTGCCCAGCTCCCGTCCTTCTGCTCAGAAGCGGAGTGCGGTTCACCATCCAGCCGACATCATCGGCATCATGCCGCAACGGGTCAACGTATCGGCCAGCGCATCGTCCAGTACTTGGATCGGTCATAGCAACGACGCCACCGAACGACGATGGACAGTATGGCGCCTATCGCCAGAGCTGACACGGCCAGAACCGAGGCAAGCGACACATCGCCACCCGTGACGGGCAGTGACGGGCGAGGGTTGGGCGTGGTTGCCTCCGCCGGCGCCGG
>JAIJJM010000348.1 GCA_022728415.1 Collinsella sp.
AACCAGGGCGCGGCGCATACGTTCTGCATGATCGATGTCGTTACAGAAGACGATGGTTTTATCCATCGGGTTGGTGCGCTTGAGGTAGTCGGTAATGGTTCTGGCAACCAGTTCTGTGCGTTCGTCGATTACCATCGTGCGATCGAAATCTTTCTGGTTATAGATACGATCGTCGATCACCTCGCCGTTTAAGTCAGTTTGCCCTTTGGTTGGGCGCCAGCCTTGCAGATCAACATCAATATCAACACGGACAACTTTATAAGGGGCGAGGAAGCCGTCTTCGATCCCTTCTTTTAGCGAGTAGACGTAAACCGGATCGCCGAAGTAATCCGTGCTGGAGACTTCATGCGTCTCTTTTGGCGTGGCGGTTAAGCCAATTTGGGTAGCTGAACTGAAATAATCAAGGATCTCTCGCCAGGCGCTGTCTTCGGATGCGCTGCCGCGATGGCATTCGTCGATCACGATCAGATCGAAGAAATCTGGTGCGACTTGTTTAAACGCTTTTTGGTCTTCCTCCGGGCCAGTTATAGCCTGATAGAGCGCGAGGTGAATTTCATAAGCGGGATCAATGGTGCGTCCGCTGACTTTGGTCATTGCCGTACCAAATGGCTGGAAATCATTATTTTTGGTTTGGTCGACCAGAATGTTGCGATCGGCAAGGAACAAAATGCGTTTTTTATTTTTTGATTTCCACAGGCGCCAGATGATCTGGAATGCGGTATAGGTTTTCCCTGTTCCGGTCGCCATGACCAGCAGAACGCGGTTTTGCCCGTTGGAGACGGCTTCAATGGTTTTGTTGATTGCCTGAAGCTGGTAATAACGTGGCGATTTACCGCTGCCATCGTCGTAATAGTCCTGAGTAATCACCGGAAGCTGAGCTTGTGTGTATCCTTTCCAGAGGCAGAATTTTTGCCAGAGTTCAGCGGGGGAGGGGAAGTCATCCAGCGTTATTTGCTTTTCAAGGCATTCACCTTCGGCTGCGGTGGCATCGCGGAAGATAAAGCCATCCCCGTTGGTGGCAAAAACAAAAGGAACGTCCAGCAGGCGCGCATATTCAATGCCCTGTTGCATCCCTTTGCCAATTTCATGTTTGTTGGCTTTTGCTTCAATCACGGCTAAGGGAATGCCTGGTTTGTGATACAGCACGATGTCAGCAGATTTTACCGTTCTGCGTGCCGCAACTTTACCACGTACGATGACTTTACCGTCCCGGAGTTTGACCTCCTGTCTGATTTGCGTTGTGTTGTCCCAGCCTGCATTGAGAATGGCTGGCATAACGCATTTGGTAATGATGTCTGCTTCCGTCAGGTTACTTAGGTTCAGTTCCGCCATGGGGTGTTCTCGCTTTTATCAGGACGATTCTGATTGTACATAAAATCAATAGCCTGGCTATGATTTAGGGCGGTGTTTCAACGTAAAGTACGTAGCAGAGATCACATTGATATCTCTGTTATATCTTGCTTGAATTAATCTGGGCATATCAGAGACAGATAAACAGAAGTTACAGGAACCATATCAACTCTAACAAAATATATAAAAATCTTATAGTTGCGTTTCTTTCGAGCAAGAAAGATAATGTTATTGTTGATTGTTTGATTGGGTATATGAAATGGAAGCTAAAGAATGTAAGGTGCAGGATATCCTTACTGAAAACAAAAAGTTTATTATTCCTTCTTATCAGCGTCCTTACAGTTGGACGGTAGATAATGCAGAGCAACTCATTGATGACATTTATAAAAGCTCTCAATCAGAAGAGAATGAATATTTTATTGGGAGTATGATTTGTATCAATAAAGGGCAAAATCAGTATGAAGTTGTAGATGGACAACAACGTCTTACAACGTTAAGCATTATTGTCTCCGAGCTAAAAAAAATCATCCCGATTCAGGGGATAAAAGATGATTTGCAAAAAAGAGTTCTGCCTATTGATGTTTATTCTGATGAAACAGATGAACCAAGACTAATTGTTAGAAAAAAAGAGTATGATCTTTATAAATATTATATACTGCAGGATTCTAAAGATTATAAACCTGAAAAGCCATCGGATACTGAGTTAGTATTCATTAGCAACGCTGAAACAATTAGAGATTATTTGTTGCGGTTATCTGTTGATGAGTTGAAGTTGCTTGCTAAATATATTTTGCAAAATGTATATATCGTATTTGTGCAAACTGATGATTTCGCATCATCATTTAGACTCTTTAATGTATTAAATAGTCGAGGTTTACCTTTAAGTAATGCAGATCTTTTAAAAAATGCACTGTTTGAATCAGCTTCTACGCATAATAAAAAATCAGAGCAAATAGAATCAGCATGGTCGCAAATTGAAGATATGGTTGGAGTGAGACGGCTTGATAAATTTCTTACTCTTCATAAGCTTTCCGAGAAAAGAGATCGTGACAGGGTGTTACAAAAAGGTTTTGAAGCTTTTATTGAAAATCTCCAGCAGCAATTTGATGGAGATGCTATTGCTATGTCACTGATGTTGGTTAATTCTGCAAAAAATTATACTAAGATTTTAGAGAATGATTTTGAACACCCTTCTATACGACGAAAAATAGCATCGCTAAGTAATTTAGGGGTAGATGAGTGGATTCCTCCGGTTATGGCATTCATGAATCGAATGGCTCGTACAGAAGATTTTAATTTAGATGATTTTTCTCAATTTATTACCGCCTTTGAGAAGGTATATATGCATGGGTGGTTAAAAAAACAAATTAAAAGCCAAAGAGAAATGGTTTGTTATTCAGCTCTGGTAGCAATAAATAATGATATGCCTTTTGATTCTGTGATAAATCAGATAAACCAACATGCAGATAATTCAGGTTTTATAGCTGCTCTGGATGAAGATTTATATGAGCCTCGTCCGAATCAAGTGAACTTAATAAAAGCAATTTTGCTTCGCTTAGATATGGAGCAACAAGATGAGAGCGTGATTAAAACCTATACGGGGAGAATCACAATTGAGCATATTCTTCCTCAAGCATTAGTTAATGAATACTGGATTAATAGATTCCAACCTCAAGAGCATGTCTACTGGCTGCATAAAATAGGTAATTTAACACTCATAAGTGGTTCCAAAAATTCTGAAGCACAACACTATGATTTTATCAAAAAGAAATCTATTTATGAGAAACTTAATAGTAAAAGTTCTTTTGATTTAACAAAAGATGTTTGTAATTCTTCAGAATGGGGATTGGCTGAACTGAAAATGAGACATGAAAAAATGAAAACGCAATTGAAGAAGCTTTGGTTGGTCTGACATATCTAAAGAGTTCCACTCGTAATAATGTTGCGGTGGAACTCTCAAAAAGTTGATCTTTCCCGAACTTACTTCCTCAACCCCGCAAACGC
>JAIJJM010000349.1 GCA_022728415.1 Collinsella sp.
ATCTTCACGCCCAACTCGCGGTCGGACTCGATGCGCGTGGAATTACGCGCCAACTCCAAGGTGAACACCACCGCCAGAACCACCGAGGTCAACGGCTTGACCGCCACGTCATGCACGTTCACGGCCAACTGGTAAAGCGCCGGATTCCACGTCTCTGGCCCCTGCGACAGCATGCCAGTGGCTATCGAACCGGCACCGCCGCCCCCGATCATGTTGAGCATCGCAACGATGAAATCCTCCATGCCGGGATCCCCGATGCCTCAAACCGGCTCAGCCCAACGCCACGGCGCTGAAGATCTGCGCCGCCGCGATGATCATGCCGCCGCCCACGATCTGCCACAGACCCGACTGCGTTTGCGGCCCGTTATGATCCTTCAAACCGCCACCGAATGTCACCGCGCCCCACACCAGCCACAGGCCGCCGCCGATCGTCGCGAACTTCACGAACAACTCCAGCACCTGGTTCATCAAATCCACAGCCGCACTCCTCCGCACAGGAACGGCACGGCCCGCCGCCATGCCCACGCATACGGCCATCCTCACCCGATTCCACGGAATCAGCGGCGGACATGTGGCCCGCGCCTACCACTTACAACCATGACGCATGTAATTTAGTGTGGGTATTACCTTTACGAAAGGAGTAATCATGGGCAAACGTGCTATCTGGTCCATCTTGATCCTTATAGCGGTGTGCATCTGCATCGTTCAAACCTATATCCCGTGGCTGCGGGTTGGAGTCAGCAAAGCAATCATTATCGTTTTCTTTGTCTCAATGGTTTACTCACTTATAGCAGGGCTCATCGCAATGGGATTCAGCGAGCCAATCCAACCCCTCACTGAGAAATACCTCTTGGTGAAACGCCTGACATTGTTCGGGAAATGGGCAATTGGATTAGCGTCCTTCTTCCTGTCAGGCTTTCTAGGGTATTTGATTTCCGAATCTCTAGATGCGGTCACCACGGTTCAAGAAGGCATACGTGTTGCTGAACAGATGACGGGAGCGGTTTACGGCTGGCTTGAATTGATTAGTTTCACTTGGTGCGGCCTTCTTGTTATTGACCTAATTAGAATCAATTTAAACCACGGACTACAGGTTGGATACGACCATTTCCTGGATACACTATTTAAAGTCAAAGACACGGAACATGTTGGTTCAAACTCTAGTGATGCTTCTATTCAGCTGCATGAGAAAAGCCCTATCGTGCTGATCTTGCATCAGGCCTGTAGACGAATGCTTCGCCCATTAGCGGAGAATCCAGCATTTTTCATCTTTTTCTTCTCCGTGTCTTTGCTTTGGGCATGGGGCGAACTATTTCAATGGGGATATGCTTCCATGCAGGCATTCTTTATGAAGCTATGGAGTTCGCAACAATAAAAGTAATTCGGCTTAAACGATGGTTTACAAAAGCTGGTAGAACGAAAACCGATTTTCGTTCTACCAGCTGCCTTCGTGATTCGATCAGTTCGTGGGCGGCTCCTTGGGGTTGATTGTGGTGACGAGTTGGGCGAAGTCCGGCTCGGGGCTATCCCCATCGGGACTGCCATCAAGGCCAGTGCCATCATCATTCGTGTTGTCCTCATGCCCGGTGTGACGGCCGTTGGCACGGGTGAGGCGGATTGCGGCGGTTGCGCCGGTGCCGAGGAGTGCGAGGACGAGGATGACGGCGATGAGGCCGGCGATGTTGGTACCGGTGGTCGCCAGGTTGTCCTTGGGCTGGTAGCCGTTCCAGTCGTCGGTGTTGCTGGTCACGGTGGTGTCCGCGCACAGGGTTCGCCCGTCGATCTCCACCGCGTCCTCGGGCAGTTTCTCCTCGTCTTTGCCGTCGAAGGGGTCGGGGTCGGAGACGACGCATTGGACGAGCGGCGTGCCGGTGACGATGGCGTGGTCGGTGTGATGCTCGCTCACGCCACTGAGGGTGGCCTTGACCTCCACGCTGTCGCCAGGCTTGAGGATCAGCGTCTGCCAGTCGTCGGGATACTCGAACTCGCCGATCTGGCCGTCGCCGGCGACGAGCTGGTCGGTGAGGTTCAGCTCGCTCGCCTTGAACCAAGGGCCGTCTCCGGTGTCAGGGTCGGTGGGCGATGCGTTGGTGATGGTGAACACGATGCGAGCATCGCTCCCGTTCATGTTCAGCGCCTCGTCAACGGTGTCACGGTCGCCGTCGGGCCAGCCGGAGTGCTCGTCCCATTTCTCGATGGTGAGCCGGGGCGTCATGTCGGGCGTGTACGTGGTGACGGTGTTCGAGGGCCGTTCGACCCCGTTGATGGTCTCGGTGAACCGGTTGGCCACGGGACCGCCCACGGCGATGCGCTGGCATTGGATGAACGTGGTCCACGCCTGCTCATGCTCGGTGTCGGCCGACACGAGTCCAAGCATCAGCTCCGTGGCGCGCACGGTGACCACGCCGTGCTCGTCGGTGGCGAGCTCGAAGAGTTCTCCGCCGAAACGGCTGGCGTCGAAGTCGGAGCCGGCGATGCGTTCGCCCCGCTCGGCCAAGGTCTCGCCGTCCTTGATGAGGTCGCGGGCGGCGTAGACGGCCCATTGACCGGTGAACTTGTCGTACCGGGTGTCGAGCGGGTCGCTGATGGACCAGTCGGAGACCTGCGGATAGGCGCGGTCGGGCGGCAGCGTGGAGCTGTCGAGCCGGTAGAGGAACAGGCTGTTGAGATAGATGCTCTTGCCATCCACGCTCTGCCCGTCCACCTTGACCACGACATCCTTGGCCGGGTTGATCGGCTTCAAGGGGTTGGAAACCTGGTTGGTGTCCTTGCGCACGTCGTTGACCAGCTGGGTGGCCGTGTTCGTGACCACGTAATCGTCGGTGACCTTGATGACGGTCATCGGCAGCGTGACCTCATACGAGGTGCCCAGAAGCGACTGGTCGATGGCCGGGTCCTTCAACGGGTCGTGGTCCTTGTCGCCAAGCGCGGCGTAGATCTTGAGATCGGCTGGCTGGGGGTCGCCCTTGATGGTCTCTCCCGTCGCCGGAACCTCGGTGTCAACGGTTTTGGCGAACACGTATGCCACGCCGTCGATGGCCTGGATGTTGAACCGGTCGGTCATATCCCTGCCGTTGGCCTTGTCGGTCACGGTGATATGGTTCTCATCGAGTTCGAGGTATTCGTCGTCCCAGTCATCGACCATGCCCAGCCGCCACACCTTGTAGGCATGGTTCGTCTGCTTGGCGTCGAGATTGATCCGATAGTAGATGCGGTCTCCGAGCAACGCGGTCTTGCCGTCGATCGAAATGGACGGGTCGGCCTGGGTGTCCTCCTTGCCCGGCTGGAAGTCGGGCGGATCGTTCCATACCTTGTTGCTTGGCGTGACCGAGTTGTTCAAGGTCAA
>JAIJJM010000350.1 GCA_022728415.1 Collinsella sp.
GTCTCATTATCGCCGACTCACTTGCCAAGAATACGCGCCTGTTTAAGGCAATCGCCAAGATCGACAAGAAGGCTATTGTCGATTGCTCGGGTACCAAGCGCTGGGAACTGCCGCGCCGCGTTCAGCAGATGGCGACGCAGCACGGTAAGTCCATCTCGACAGCTGCTGCCGAGGAGCTCGTCTCGCGTTCGGGAGAAAACACGCGCATGCTCGATAACGACCTGGCAAAGCTCGCCCAGATGGTCGAGGCGCCCCAGATTGAGCTTGCCGACGTGGAGCGCTGGATCGTGCGTACGGCCGAGGTTCAGCCCTGGGACTTCCTCAACGCCGTCTCGGCTCGCGATATGCGGCGTTCGCTCGAGCTCTTTAAGCTTCTGCCCTCCAAGAGCTACGTGTGGACCTACACGCTGCTATGCGGTCGCATCCGTGAGCTGATCGTCGCCAAGGCGCTCGACTCCCGTGGGCAGGGGCGTGAGCTCGCCGCGACGCTCAAACTTCAGGCCTGGCAGGTCAAGAATCACCTTACCTGGGCACGTCGTTTTTCGATGGCGGAGCTTGTCACTGCGCTCGAGGGTGCCGTCGATGTGGAGCTCGCGCTCAAGGGTTCGGCCGATTCTGAGACCGCGCTTTTGCTCTGGATTACGAACATCTTGAGAAAATCGTGATGATACCTGCCTATTTGACAAATTCGTTCTATCCCTTTGAGGGGGAGCGTGCTATAGTAGGCGCTTGCATGACCTCACCGTGTCTCAGAGGTGTCATACATTTTTTGCAAGGAACTCGAAAGGAACTCCAGAAGTGGCAAACATCAAGTCTCAGAAGAAGCGTATCCGCACCAATGAGGCAGCTCGCATGCGTAACAAGGCTGTCAAGTCCGAGCTCAAGACGCTGACCAAGCACGTCCAGTCCGCCGTCGCCGAGGGCGACGCCGAGAAGGCCCAGGCCGCCCTTAAGACCGTCATCAAGCGTCTCGACATGGCTGCCGCTAAGCATGTCATCCACAAGAACCAGGCTTCCAACCGTAAGTCCGGTCTTGCCAAGCTCGTGAACAGCATCAACGCCTAAGTTGTAAATTTCACACCACACAGATTACGCGCATAAATGGAGCCTGTTTTATGGAACAGGCTCCATTTTTTGTACCGCTCGGGTAAGATAGTCCGCATGAATACTTCGATTGACATTTCCCACATCCGCAACTTCTCGATCGTTGCGCATATCGACCATGGCAAGTCCACGATCAGTGACCGTATCCTCGAGCTCACCCATACCGTCGATGAGCGCGACATGGAGTCGCAGCTGCTCGACACGATGGATATCGAGCGCGAGCGCGGCATCACGATCAAGTCCAATGCCGTTCGCGTGTCCTATGACGCCGACGATGGCGAGACGTATCAGTTCAACCTGATCGATACGCCGGGCCACGTGGACTTCACCTACGAGGTCTCGCGTTCGCTGGCAGCTTGCGAGGGTGCGGTGCTCGTCGTGGACGCCACGCAGGGCGTCGAGGCGCAGACCGTTTCCAACGCGACACTCGCCATGAACGCCAACTTGGACATTGTTCCGGCCATCAACAAGATCGACCTGCCGTCGGCGCACCCCGACGAGGTTAAGACCGAGATCGAAGACGATCTGGCCATTCCCGCCGACGATGCCGTGTGCGTGTCGGGCAAGACCGGCGAGGGCATCCACGATCTGCTGGAGTCCATCGTCTTTTTGATCTCACCTCCCAAGGGTGATGCAAATGCCCCTCTCAAGGCACTTATTCTGGATTCGTACTTCGATGAGTACCGCGGCGTCGTCGCCACGGTGCGTGTCTTTGACGGTTCCATCAAAAAGGGCGATACCCTGCGCATGATGCAGGCCAAGGGCGACTTCTTGGTCGACGGCGTGGGCGTCAAGCGCCCTGCCGAGACGCCGGTTGATGCTCTGACCGTCGGCGAGGTCGGCTATGTGGTCACGGGTCTGAAGGACCCCGAGGCTGTGCGCGTGGGCGATACCCTTACGTGGGCTTCGAACCCCTGCCCCGAGCCGCTGCCGGGCTACCGCGAGGCCAAGCCCATGGTCTACACGGGCCTGTTCCCCATCGACAACAAGGACTACGAGAACCTGCGCGACGCGCTCGATAAGCTGCACGTCAACGATCCGTCGTTGGTGTGGGAGCCCGAGACGTCGGTGGCGCTGGGCTTTGGCTTCCGCGTGGGCTTCCTGGGCCTGCTGCACATGGAGGTCGTCAAGGAGCGCCTGGAGCGCGAGTTCAATCTGGACCTGATCGCCACGAGCCCCTCGGTCGACTACCACGTGTACAAGACTGACGGCGAGATGCTCGATGTCCGCAGTCCGCAGGATCTGCCCGAGGCCACGCGCATCGATCGTATCGAAGAGCCCTACCTCAAGGCAAAGATCATCTGCCCGCCCGAGTATACGGGTGCCGTCATGCAGCTCGCCATCGAGCACCGTGGCGTCACGACCGATATGATCCACCTGACGAGCAAATCGGTCGAGATGCGCTTTGATATGCCGCTCGCCGAGCTCATCTTGGACTTCTTCGATCAGCTCAAGAGCCGCACCAAGGGGTACGCATCGCTCGACTACGAGTTCAACGAGTATCGCCCCTCCGAGCTCGTCAAGCTCGACATCCTGCTTTCGGGCGACGAGGTGGACGCGCTGTCGTTTATCGTGCACAAGGATAAGGCCTACGGTCTTGCCCGCGGCCTGTGCGACAAGCTCAAGGAGATCATCCCGCGACAGCTGTTCGAGGTGCCTATCCAAGGCGCCATCGGCAACAAGATCATCGCCCGCTCCACCGTTAAGGCGCGCCGCAAGGACGTGCTGGCCAAGTGCTACGGCGGCGATATCTCACGAAAGCGCAAGCTGCTCGAGAAGCAGAAAGAGGGCAAGAAGCGCATGAAGGCCATCGGCTCGGTCGAGGTTCCGCAGGAGGCCTTTATGGCGATTCTCAAGGTGGACGAGTAGGCCCATGGCGCTTTCTGAATACAGCAAGCGGCTGCTGGGTGTCTATGCCGAGCAGCCGTTCCTTATGGCTCCCATGGCGGGCGTAACCGACCCCGCCTACCGCATCATGTGTCGCCGCCGCGGCGCCAATCTTGCCTACAGCGAGATGGTGAGCGTTGCGGGTCTTGCCTACGCCAGCAACAAGACGTGGCGCCTGGTGTTGCCGGCCGACGAGGAGCAGCAGATTTGCGTGCAGCTCTTTGGTTCCAAGCCCGATCAGTTTGCGAGTGCCGTCGCTGCCGTCGAGGAACGCGTGGGCGACCGCCTGTCATTGATTGATATCAACATGGCCTGTCCGGCTCGCAAGGTCGTTACCAAGGGCGAGGGCTCGGCG
>JAIJJM010000351.1 GCA_022728415.1 Collinsella sp.
GTCGCAGGCCTCGGGGCAATACGGGAACATCGCCCGCATCTCCTCCTCGGTCTTCATGTAGAACTCCGAGCCGGTCATGCGCATGCGGTTGGGGTCGTCGACCTTGGCGTTCATGCCGATGCACATGATGACGTCCTGCACGGGCGCGTCCTCGCGGCGCAGGTAGTGGAAGTCGTTGGTGGCGATGACCTTGACGCCCACCTGCTTGGCGATGTCGATGAGCGTGCGGTCCATCTGCTCGTCGGTCAGACCGTTATCGGTGGTAATGCCGTGTTCCTGAATCTCGATATAGAAGTCGCCGGGATCGAAGGTGTCACGGAAGGTCTCGGCCCACTTGATGGCGCCCTCCATGTCACCGCGGTCGATGTATTTGGGGATGATGCCGGCGATGCAGGCGCTCGTGCAGATCATGCCCTTGGCATGGCGGCGCAGGTTGTCGAGCGTCACGCGCGGCTTGTAGTAAAAGCCCTGCACGGCGGCCTCGGAGACCGTCTGCATCAGGTTGACGTAGCCCTCCTGGTCCTTGGCCAGAAGGATCATGTGGTAGAGCTCGGGCTTGTGGTCGCGGGCGAGCGTCTCGTCCGGCGTAAAGTAGACCTCGCACCCAAAGATGGGCTTGATGACCAGGGGCGGCTTGAGCTCGTCGATGTTGCCCTTCTCGTCCCACATGGCCATGTCCTTCACATACTGGGCATGCTCGCGCGGGTTTGCCTCGGGATCGGGCTCCACCAACTCGTCGCGGCGGTCCTTTTCCAAGAAGGCCTTGTCGTGGCTCCAGGTTTTGTACTCGGGCGTGTTGTGGTTGACGGCGTCGCAGGCCAGCGCCAGGTCGGGCACGCCATACATGTAGCCGTGGTCGGTAATGGCGACGGCGGGCATGCCCAGCTCTACGGCGCGGTTGACCATATCCTGGATACGGGTTGCGCCGTCGAGCATGGAGAAGACGGTGTGGTTGTGCAGATGGACGAATGCCATGTGATGAGCTCCGATGCGGGTTCGTGTTCTGACTGAACGATTTTACCGCACGGCGCGGACGGCACCCGAACCTAGCCAAACCCACATGGCTCCTCATGCAGTTGCGGTGAAATACGGACTGGATGGGGCGCCCCGTGCCTCAAACAGTCCGTATTCCACCGCAACTTGCAAAGGGGTTGCGGCGAAGTGCTCCCTGTTCAGCTTGGGATTGGGGTGGGGGAAGCCAAACAGAGAGCATTTCGCCGCAACGCAGGGCGGCACAAGCTTAGCATGCAGCCTTTCGCCTTTTCACGGCCGCGGCAATAAAGCGGACGAGCAGGAACACCAGCAATGCCCTGCCCAGCAGTCGCCCGCAGTCTTCGATGAACAACTCGTCAATGGCGCCGCCTCGCTCAATCGTTGCGACAATATTCGAGAGAGCCGATCTACCCATCGCCTGCTCGGCAGTCTTTCGCGGTAAGCTCGGGACTGCGTCCGCAGACAACGACCCGGCATCCTCGTCTCGCTCGCACACCGCAATAATGCGCTGGCGGTTCGAACCATAAGGATGGCAGGTAACCAACGTGAGTAGGTCCTTGCCCTCCTGGACGGCAGCCGATTTGATATCGGAAGGCGAAATGATCCGAATCTCGACAACGCGGTAAACATAACCGCCCCAAATGGTCCGCAGGCACACGCGATCTCCGACTCGCACGTTCTCGATCTGCTTAAAGAACATGTTACGATGGGCGGCGATGACGCAATTGGACGAGGGCTCCCCCAGCGGGGCCGACGTTCCCGCCACCACTGCGGCACCGTTCAACATGTTCTGCTCGCTCGAGCCCAGGTATACGGGGGCTTCGCAAGCCATCGAGTCTACCGTCAACACGCCCACGGGCAATCCTGCAAGACCCGTCTTGGCAAACGACTGATCGGCGGCTCCAAACGTAAAAGGATCGTTGATGACCATCCCCCCGCCTTGGCGGACGCGCTCGTTGTAGGACTCCAGCCAGGGACGTGACGACACGCCCCTGTCAGCCGTCTCGAGCGCTTCCTCGCCTGCGGCAGACTCCGATACAGCATTGCTATCACTCGCCGCATCGATTGCCTTCGACGCTGCGACCATCTCCGAGTTGGCACGCAACCCGTAGCTCAACTCGACAAAATCCGGCACAAGCAGTAACAGCGCGCCCGCAAACAGGACAACCCAGCCAACAGCGGCAATATTCAACCGCTTCTTAGAGGAGTGCTCTGCATCAAAATGCGATGCCATGCTACCGCGTCACCTCTTTGTCGCGACCGGCATGCCGCTTACGCCTTCGGCTCGCCGCATATGCAGCGGCAAGAACCACAATCGCAAGCAAAACGCCAATTAGCGCAGGCGGCACGCCAATCTTGTCGCCCAGGGTGTTATAAGCCGAAGCCAGACCGGTATCGCGGTCCTTCCGTTCGAGCCAATCCTTGGGAACATCGCAGCGTTCCGCGTGAATCAAAAGGCGATGCGAGTTGACGCCGTACGGCGTACACGTCACCAGAGTAACAAGGTCCTTATCCTTTTGAATGGCAAGACTCGAGGTATCGTCTGGTAGAACGACCTCGGTCGAAGTCACACGATAGGCAAGGTCCTCACCCAAAACCTGAAGCACAAAGTAGTCTCCAACATGAAGCTTATCGAGCTTATCGAAGATAACGGCAGAGGGAAGCCCCGTATGTCCCGCAAGAACAGCATGTGTCGAAGGACCGCCCACCGGCAGAGATGAGTTTGGTTCGTGCCCCACGCCATGGTCCATGCCTTCGCCCGTGACGCCGTGGTAGATGGGCAAATCGACACCTATCGACGGAATAACAATTGTCCCCATGGCCCCGTCACCAGCCAAATTGAGGCACGAGAGGTATTCCTCATCTGATGTCTTTGGAGCGTTTGGATCAAACGGGTCTATAACATAGGCGGCACCCGAATACAGCCGATCGTTGTAGTCAATCGCCTGCTGGCGCCAAGCCGAAAGATCCTCGGGCGTCGCCTCTTGAACAACCTGACGCAGGTTGTTGGAAACCTTTGCCTGCTCCACCTTATTGAGGTAGTCGCTCGCGACAGGATACAAAAGCAGGCAAAGGCCCGTAAGCACCAAGAGTATGGCCAGCGCGGGGGCCAGCCAACGACGCGCCTTTCGAGGACGCTCCGCACGAGCAACCGGAGAACCGCCCCGAGAAGCCATGGCAGGGCAGCCGCCATGCCTCCCATTCATCCGAGCAAGAGAAAGGGAAGGAGCGTTATGCCCCCTCCCCTTTTTGCTATGTAGCCCTTTGCGCGTCATGGCCTACAGAACGGTTAGACTAGTCGCGCTTGCGCGAACGGAAGACGACCACAGCGCCGCCAGCGATGAGCAGGAC
>JAIJJM010000352.1 GCA_022728415.1 Collinsella sp.
CCCTCAGTCAGCTGCGCTGACAGCTCCCTCGTCAGAGGGAGCCACACAATTCGGAAAGGAAGATATGCGCACCATGCTGTACACCAAGGTGACCAGCATGCTGAGCACCACGGGCATCGCCAGCGAGAGATACGCCTTCGGAATCGGCGCCTTTTCGAAGGGTTCGTTATCCATTTCCGTCCCTTGGTGTTTTCGTTCTTCAGTCACTGCGCGGGATGCCGTTCGGCGTGCATCACAGGCATTGTAGAGGCAACAGTGTGGACAACGGGCGGGGGGGAGTATCTCATGATGCGGTGAGGGCGTTGATGATGACGCATCGTGTATTGGTGGCCGTGTGCATCGTATGTGAACCTGTGCTGGCACGGCGTACACACGATGGGAAAAGAAAGAATATATGGACCCCGTTGTCCCGGTTATTGTTCAGTTATTACTGTGTTGAATTATTGCGTTATTCAATTATTGTGGTGTGCCGGCCGATTGCGGCCTGCGGGGGATTGCCTTCGTATGTGTCGTGCAATCTCATGAATGGGATCGTTCGCTAGATTCAGCGAGCGTCCTTGTTGGCGGCGTTGATGATGTCGGCGAACATCTTGGAGTCGGCGTAGCCGGCGCGGGCGATGGCGTCCATACCGGAGAGGGTGAAACCGCGAATCATGGAATCCATGAATGACATAATGTGTTCCTTGTCTTGACTTGCAAAGCCGTGGGCTTTGCGATGTGTTGTTGTTTACGTTATGAGACGGGCCGTGTGTGAGCGGCGAGTCAGGGAAGAGGCTCAGCGAGCGTTCTTATCGGTGTCGTTGATGATGTCGAGAATCATCTGGGAGTTGGCGTGACCGGACTGGGCCAGGGAAGTGGCACCGTACATAGCCAGACCGCGAATCATGGAATCCTTGAGAGACATCATGTTTCCTTTCGTTGGTCAAAACCTTGTGGCTTTGAGTTTTGTTTATCGGTTTCTTTCTGAAACCGGTTTCAGAATAACGCAGTCCGATGACAAACGCAAGGGGACTATTCCGCTCTCGGCGTTTCTGGCGGAATATCGCCGTTCTATAGATACCGTTCGGTAGTTAAGAGGCTGTCTAGTCGACTTTCTGACGGTCTTGTTCTGGGCGCATGGTTTTCACGAAATGGCCTCATGTCGCGGAAATCGTACGCTGAGTCGTCGTAAGCGTACGGTCTTCACGAAATGGGGTCTCATCTCGTGAAGACCGTACACTGAGTCGTTCTGGGCGTACGGTTTTCACGAAATGGGGCCTATCTTCACCGGATTTTGGGCACACCGGCCTTGAGCAGCTTGGTCTCAAGATTGATGGGGCGTAGCAGATCCTCATAGAACACATGGACGATTTCGGTGACGCCCTGTTCCCGGAGATGCCGATCACGTCTGCGATCGTACTCCATTTTCGCCTGGAGGCTTGCGCGATTCTCGTTGCTGGTGTCGGCGTATTTGGCCATGCCGTCGTATTCTGCCACGATGATGCGGCCGTCTGCGAGCTTCCAACAGAAATCGACGCGATATGGCATTGCGGGATTGTCGGGATTCATGAACTGCACCTGCAGCAGGGGAATGCCGAAAGACAATTCGGTGATCTGGCCACGCATCAATGATTCGCCGCCGTTTTCGCTCAGGGGATCCGCGTACTTCAGCAGCTTGGTCACGGAGACCTCGTCGCAGACGCTTTGAATCATCAGCGACTGCACCTCTTCGATGGTCGTCAGGGACTTTCTCAGAGCCGAATCGTATATGGGCAGCGCCTGTGGGAATGGGAATGCCGCGCAGTCGAGCAGCGTTCGCGCCGGAGTCGTCAAGAGAATGCCATTATGCTTCCGCGTCGGAATCCGATTGATATAGATGCGGTTGAGACGCGCCTCGTCTCCGCCGCCGATGCCGGACTTCGAGGCGATGTGCACTGTGCCGTCGTGCAGGGAATAGTTGTGCTGCAGTCCGTATACGCACGCCGCACTCAACCCCGCAAATACCCACTGAGGGTGGATTGCGGACAGCGCACGTATGACCTGCAATGACTGTTGCTCTCTGGTCATGGTGTTCCAAAGTATTCGGTCGGCGTACAGGTTCTTATACGGTGACACCAGCTCCCCGGCATGCAGGCGACGTTTCAGGGCGCGCCGTTGCGCATCACTGGTGCCATAGCAGCAGCGACGCTCCTGCTTCGCCTGCTGCAGCAGTGCAGAAACTTCCTTGTGTTCTTTCATATCTCGACGCTAAGGGTGATTTTGATTGTTGCACAAGCTCAACCGGCAAATGTGAATACTATGTCACGCGAATTGTTGGTGTGGATAACTTGAATCGACGTCGACGGCTTTGCCGACGGTCTTGTCGGAGGCGATATTAGCCTAGGACACCTTGCTGCGCCGCCTTCCATACCGAGAACAGTCATCAGTGACACCGAGGGCATCTTCAGCGTATGTTCTTCACGAAATCAGCTGCCATTTCGTGAAAACCGTACGCTCAGAATGACTCAGTGTACGTTCTTCACGAGATGAGGCCCCATTTCGTGAAAACCGTACGTTGACGACGATTCAGTGTACGTTCTTCACGAAATTAGGGATGATTTCGCGGAAACCGTACACTCACCGCAACTCAGCGTACGGTTTTCGCGAAGTTATTGATTTGGATATAGGTTCCCCGTCATGAACTACAATGAATCGCGGCGAAAAACGGGGAACCGAAGTCGGAGCGCGGCTGAACGGATATGGGTGTGACTGGATGACTGCCATGGTGATGCCGGTTCTCCTTGACGTACGCAATAACAACAACTGACAACAACAGGGGAGACAAGGATGGCGAGAAGTGCGGGCCGCACCCGACCGGTGATCAAGGATGTGGCCAGACTGGCCGGAGTCTCGGCACCGACCGTCTCCCGGTATCTCAACGGCACCGTCAATGTCACCGAAGACAAGCGTGAACGCATCGCCAAGGCCATCAAGGAGCTGGGCTATGAGCCGAGCATTGTGGCGCGCGCCCTGTCGAACCGGGAGATGGACTCCGTGGTGGTGTTCGCGGCCAATCCTTCCGCCTTCTCCACGTCCGAAACGAACCATGGGGTCGAGGCCGCCGCCCGTAAACGTCGGTTCCTGCTCAATATCGTTTCTTTGGATGAGTCCGACATGGACTCCGTCAAGGCTCGTGTGCGCATGGGTTTGTCGATCAGGCCGGCGGGCGTGATCGTCTACGAGTACGACCGGGCCGGCATCGCCGCACTGGAATACATTCCCAAAGATATGCCGATGGTCGTGGTGGGTGGCAGCTTCGGCGACGGCGAATACCAGATCATCAACGCCGAAAGGGATGGTGGCCGTTGGATGACCATGCATCTG
>JAIJJM010000353.1 GCA_022728415.1 Collinsella sp.
TCAAGGGCGTTGCCACCCCCGAGGACATTCGCTCTGCCCTGCGGCTCGTGGGGCTCGATGCAGACGAAAAAAAGAAGTTCCGAGCATACTCGCTTGGGATGAAGCAACGTCTGGGGATAGCTGCGGCAATTATGGAGAAGCCGAAGCTGCTTGTTCTCGATGAGCCAACAAATGCCCTCGACGAAGCGGGCGTGGAAATGCTCAAGCGCGTTGTGGCGATGGCGGCATCAGCGGGTCGCGAGGTTCTTCTGTCTAGCCATGACGGAGAGGTGCTCGAGGAGCTGGCCGATCGGGTTTACTGCATGCGCGACGGTGCCGTTGTGAACGTTCGGGAAAGGTCGTGAGCGCGATGAAGAAGACCCTGTGGACAAGAAGGTCGGCGCTTGCGCTTTTCGGCTGTGCTGTTACTGGCCTTGCGGGCATGAGGGTGAGCGTCGTTAACGGGAACCGGACGGTCATTCCTGAGAAATATTATGCGGAGGGCGAATGGCTCTCGATGGATGGGGCGTTTCTGGGGTCGAAGGATGTGGCGACTGATGGGTATTCGTTTTGCATAGACGGGGCAGAGCTGCTCACGCCGCGCGAGTATCTCAAGCGTGCGCATGATGATTATTCAAAATATGGCATCGTGGATACGAAAACGAAATTGAAGGACGCCGACACCACATGTGTTATCGCCGTAAAGATGCGTGTCAGGAATAAGGACAATGTCGAAGGCGGCATCAAGACGTATGTTTGGCATTTGGTACCGGAGCACGCGCCAAACTATGACTTTATGGTCAATACCGATCTGATAGCGCAGGCAATGCCGGCTTTAGACGGATTTGCAGCATTTGCCGTGCAGGTTGGAGCGGAAAACGAGTTGCTTGTCCCATTTATGATGCAAAACACCAACGACTATTTCGAAGGTTACGAGACCGTCCGTTTTGAGAAGGCGTTTCCCGGAACCTATACGATGAAGATGACCGATCTGCCGGAGCGGAGGCTCTTAAGGTTTGAAGTGAAATAGCTCGAAGGTCCTGCGAAGGGAATCTTATCCTGCACTAAAGTGGGACGAGATTCCCTTCGCAGTGGCGCTCGGCCCTAGCGCTTCTTCTTGCTCTTCTTCTGCTTACGCTGCTTGGGAGCGTGCTTTTTGGGCTGGTCGCCCTGTTTGGCTTCGGCAGCGGCCTTTTCGGCCTTCATCTTCTTGCGTTTGGTCTCGATGCGGAGTTTTTTGTTGATGCGCGCCTTGAGGAAGGAGCCAAACTGCTCGGCGTCACCACGCACAAAGGTGTCCTTGGGGATCGTCACGCCTTGGTCGGCGAACATGGCCACAAAGATGCGCTCGCCGTCGAGCACGTGGTCGAGCTTCTCAAACGGGAAGAACTGCGACTTGCCGCTCTTGCCCCAGACCATCAGGCCGTCCTCGTTGGCAGCGACGCGGCGATAGCGGCCACCCATGGACTCGTCGGCCTCGACGGCTTCGATAAAGTCGCGCGCGAGCGTATGGTGCAGATTTTTGCTCCACCAGGCCAAAAAGGCGCCGAACACGATCAGGACGACGCCAAACTTGATCCAGTTGCCGCCGGCCGCCAGCATGCCAATACCCAGCAGCGCGGCAATGGCGGCGGCGACGTACAGGGAGCCGCGGCGCCTGGGCGAGGCGACCAGGCGGGCGAAGTCGGTGACCAGATCGTTTTCGTACTGATACTCGTTGAGGTACAGGATGCCGTCATCGGCTGCTGCCTGCTTCTCGAGCGCGACTTCGACTTGGTCGGCTGCTTCGGAGGGAACGAGGTTGCTCTCTGCGTCTGCCATGCTCTTTGGACTCCTATCGCGGCGGGCTCGCCGTACGGGTTATTATGGATGAAGTATGCCGTACGACCGCATGGCCGCCGCGGCAGCAAGACTCAGTATACCCGGGGGAGCACCCATGGAATCGTTGTACCGAAAGTATCGTCCGCTCACCTTCGACTCCGTGGTGGGCCAGCAGCATATCGTCTCGACGCTCGAGCACGCCATCACCGAGGGACGCCTGTCCCACGCCTACCTGTTCTGCGGACCGCGCGGCACGGGCAAGACCACCATGGCGCGCATTCTGGCCAAGGCGCTGCTGTGCCGCAATGCCGAGGCGGCGCGCGCCGAGGGTGCAAGCGGCTGCATGCCCGACGGTACTTGCGAGGAGTGCGAGCTCATCGCCGAGGGCAACCACCCGGATGTCTACGAGCTCGATGCCGCAAGCCGTACCGGCGTGGACAACGTGCGTGAGGAGATCATCAACTCCGTCAATTTTGCCCCGGTGCGTGGCAAGTACAAGATCTATATCATCGACGAGGTCCACATGCTCACGACGGCGGCGTTCAACGCGCTGCTCAAGACGCTTGAGGAGCCGCCGGCGCACGTGATCTTTGTGCTGTGCACCACCGACCCGCAAAAGATTCTGGAGACCATCCTCTCGCGCTGCCAGCGTTTCGATTTCCACCGCATCGGCAACGAGGATATCGAGCATCGCCTGGCATACGTGTGCGAGCAGGAGGGCTTCGATTACGATGACGAGGCGCTTGCCATCGTGGCACGCCATGCCAAGGGCGGCATGCGCGACGCGCTCTCCACACTGGAGCAGCTGAGCGTCTTCGGCAACGGTTCTGTGCATGCGGACGACGCCCGCTCGCTTTTGGGTGAGGTTTCGGACCAGATCCTGGGCGAGTTTTCCCGCGCCATTGCCGATCGCGATATTGCCGAGCTCTATGGGCTGATTCGCGCGCAGGTCGAGGAAGGCAATGACCTGTTGGAGCTGACGCGCGACCTGGTGTCGCACGTGCGCGACGTGTACGTTGCCTGCGTTGCCGGTGCCCGTGCCGAGCTGTTTGAGGGCGGCTCCGAGCAGGCCGAGGCGCTCGCTGCCGAGGCCGCTGCCTTTGGCGAGCATCCTGCCGAACGTCTGGCCCGCGTACTGACGGTGCTCGACGATGCCGCCTTGGAGATGAGGGGTGCGAGCGACGTGCGCCTGGTGCTCGAGATCGCCTGCACGCGTCTGGCACGTCCCGAGGCCGATTTAACGATTGAAGCTTTGGCTGAGCGCGTGGCACGCCTGGAGGCCATGGTTGCCAACGGCGCCGTGCCGGCGAGCGTGGCTGCTGCTCAGGCCGCCGCGCCTGCAGCATCCGTACCCGTTGCTGCCCAGCAGCCGACGCTGATCTCGGGCGCCCGTGCTTCCGCTCCGGCGGCATCCACTGCCCCCGCTGCTACGTCCGCGCATCAGGGCGGCATGCCTTGGGACCGCGGCACTGCTGTTCTGGCAGCCCAGCCTGCGCCCAAGTCCACGGTTCCCGCGTCCAAACCGGTAACGCCTGCACCTC
>JAIJJM010000354.1 GCA_022728415.1 Collinsella sp.
CCGTTCAACCGCATCGCGGCAATCAGTTTGAAATTATCTTGATGACGGGAAAAGCTGCTGGTAATCTATGGAACGTCATAGAACGTTTGCCTTGCACAAGCGTTGAGGCGAGATGCGATGCAGTCTCGAGTTCTTTGGAGGTATCTATGTCAGATACGAAGGCGAAGAAGACAAACAGACGTTTTAAGTTCAAATTACCGCATGTCTATACGATCATGTTCTTGCTGATCGTTGTCTTTGCGGTCCTGACTTGGATCGTTCCCTCTGGTCAGTATCAGCGCAAGACGATTTCGACAGCGGCAGGCGAGCGTGAAGTCGCCGTTGCTGGAACCTATGAACAGGTCGATAAGAACTACACCGATTCCGAGACCGGCGAGACCATCAATCTGGGCCAGGATATCTTTGCGGTCCTGCAAGCGCCCACCAAGGGCATCCAGGAGGCTGCCGACGTCGTTGCGTTCGTCTTATTGATTGGCGGATCGTTCGCAATCATCACCAAGACCAACGCTTTGAATGCCGGCATGAGCCGTGTGATTAAAAAGCTCAAGAACAAGGACATCCTCATCATTCCCATCACGATGACATTGCTGTCCATTTGCGGCACTACGTTTGGTATGTCTGAGGAAGCCCTGCCGTTCTATGCCATCTTCATTCCCATCATGATGGGTATCGGTTATGACTCGATGACGGCGTTTATCATCTGCTTCCTTGGTCCTAACCTGGGATATTGTGCCTCGACCATCGACCCGTTTAATGTTTTGATCGCCCAGGGCATCATTGGCATCGAGGGCAATCCGCAACTGTGGCTGCGCGCCATCTCGTGGGTCATCTTCACTGCCGTCGGTATCGCATGGGCCATGCGCTACGCTATGCGCGTCAAGAAAAACCCCGAGTCGTCCATTACGTACGAGGACGATAAGCTCAAGCGTATCGAGTTTTCCGTGACCGATGCCTCCATCGAGGAAGAGTTCACTATCCGTCAGAAGCTCGTGCTTATCGATTTTGCTTGCGGTATGGGCATTATCGTCTGGGGTCTTGTTACCCAGGGTTGGTACATGAATGAGATTTCCGCCGTGTTCCTTGGCATGGGCTTGCTTGCCGGTATCCTGGGCGGCCTTGACCAGCAGACGATCGCCGAGGAGTTTGTTAAAGGCATTGCCGACTTTGCGTATGCCGCTATCGTCATCGGCATCGCTCGCGGTATCTTGGTCATCGCAGAGGGCGGCATGATCATCGACACCATTCTCCAGGCGCTCGCTACTGCGCTCGCCGGTGCACCCGCCGCCGTCTACACCACGTTTATGTATATTGTCCTTGGCCTGCTCTCTTTGCTGGTTCCCTCGAGTTCTGGCCTGGCGGCGCTCACCATGCCCGTTATGGGCCCCCTGACCGAGCTCATGGGCCTCAATCCCGAGGCGGCCGTTACTGCGCTCCAGTTTGCCAACCAGACCATCAACACCATCAGCCCCGTGGCGGGCATGACGGTCGCCGGCCTTGCCGTGGCTAAGATTTCGTTTGGCCAATGGTGGAAGACCATTTGGAAGTTCTTCATCTTTATGGTCGTGTTTGGCTTGGTCATTACTGCCGTTTCCGGCATGCTTCCGGCGTAGGTGGTTATAATGTCCGATCGTTTGACGGTCCTGACGTCTAAGAGCGTCTTTACCGGTACGGGGGACCTGCCGTTTGAAGGTTTCGTAGCGGTCCTCGGCAATCGAATTGAGGCTGTTGGCACCAAGTGCGAGGTGGCTTCGTATTTGACCCAGGCGGACGAGGTAGTTGACCTGGGCGACCGCACCGTCATGCCTGGCTTGATCGATGTGCATACCTTCTATACAGGCTGGGCGCTGCGGACGTTGGGGTCTGATCTGTCCGGCATCGTTGATGCCAAAGAGGCCGTGTCGCTCTTGCGTGCATGGAAAGAAGATCATCCGGATTGCGCGGCGGCTTTTGGCCACAACCTACCCGAAACGTTGGCATCGGATGCCGAGAACGCAAATACGGCAGCTGTGTTTGACGATTGTTTTGGCGATATCCCTGTCGTCTGCTTTACACCGGGTGCGGAGACCTGCGTTCTCAATGCTGCCGCCAGTGTGCGATACGGCTTTACACCCCAGGCGTGCTATGCCGAGAAGATCTGGCGCATGATGAGCGATTTCCTCGCGCTACCCGAGGTGCGCGCCGGGTATTCGGACTACATGGGCATGCTTAACGAGCGCGGCGTTACCGCCATCAAGGAGATGGCGTTTGATGACTACTACGGCTTTGCCGACGAAATGGCTCGCCGTGAGGAATCTGGTGAGCTGACGGTTCGCGTCTCTATGATGTCGCAGCCGGTGGGTGCCGGTGCAAATCTGGCATATGCCCGCGAGGCGCGAGAGCGCTTCCGGGGACCGTTCGTTCGCTTTTCTGGCTTCAACCGTATGACCGATCGCGGCGTATGGGCGGGGCTTGCCGAGATGATTGACCCCTATGAGGACACGGCCGATGCGGGAGCTGCCGGCAAGACGGTTGTCGAAGAGCCCGAGTGGGATCTGATTGAGAACGAGCTACGTGCAATTGATGCTGACGGCTTCCGATATTCCTTGCATTGCCAGGGCGATGGCGCCGTTCGTCGCACCGTGGCGCTCTATGCCTCGCTGCCTCGAGACGAGCATGGACGGATGCTCCGACGCCATGCGATTACCGATCTCGAGAACTCTGACCCGACCGATCTTGTCGAGTTCGGCAAGTTAGGTGGGATTTGCGAGGTCTATCCGCAGATTCTGACGCTAGACCGGCGTGAGGATTGCTTGTCGATGATGCGTCGACAAATTGGCGAGACACGACTTCTGCACAGTTGGAATCGCCGCGGCATGGAAGATTCCGGATGCACAGTGTGCTGTGGCACGGATTTGCCGCTGCTGATTCCGAGCCTGGGCGAGTCAATCTACAGTGCGTGCGGCGGATACTTCGACGACGGATTGCCCGTGAATGAGGTCAACGCGCTGACGCTTGTCGAGCTCTTGCGCGCTTGGACTGCCGGGGGCGCGTACGATCTGATGCGCGAAGACGAGCTGGGTACGCTCGAGGTTGGCAAGCTTGCCGATATCTGCGTGCTCGATCGGGATGTGTTCGACCTCGATTATCGCGACGCACGCGATCTTGCGGTTGATATGACGATGTCGGACGGACAAATCGTGTTCGATCGAAATAAGGAGGCATAAGATGCCTGAATCCAAACCGACGCTGCGCCGCGAACAGATTGCGGGTATGAATATCCACTACATCATGTGGTCGCTCGATTACTTCCTTGATGTGCAGCAGCGTTTGGGCTTTGAGTCCATTGAGCTGTGGTGTG
>JAIJJM010000355.1 GCA_022728415.1 Collinsella sp.
TCGAAACCCTGTTCGGCAGCCGTCAGGGCGGGAGCGCCGGCGGCCCGTTCAGCGGCTATACGTCCCGTCCCCAGCGGGGCCGCGACATCGAGGCCGATATTTCCATCACGCTTGAGGACGCCGTGAAGGGCGGCGAGCGCAGCCTTACGCTTGAGGGCGGGGACGGCACCAAAACCCTGAAAGTGAATATCCCCGCCGGGGTGAAGGACGGCGCCAAGCTCCGCCTTGCCGGGCAGGGCTACGATTCGCCCAACGGCGGGCCGAAGGGCGATCTGTATTTGCGGATACGTTTCGCGCCGCATTCGTTGTTCCATGTTGACGGCACGGACCTCACCTACGAGGTGCGGATCGCGCCGTGGGAAGCCGTGCTTGGGGCGAAGGTCAAAGTCCCCACCCTTGACGGGAACGTCGAGCTTTCCATTCCCGCCGGGACCGGAAGCGGGAAGAAGATGCGTCTGCGCGGCAAGGGCCTTGGCCCGGCGAAGTCGCGCGGCGATCTGTATGTGCGGGTCGGCATCGACGCGCCGAAGGATCTCACGCCGAAGCAGCGTGAACTGTGGGAAGCCCTTGCGGCGGAAAAATAGCGCCGCGTTCCGTTTTTGAAGGACAACGTCAGGGGAGATGATTGTATGGAACTTTTGCAGAATACAAAGGATGTGCCGAGCCGCTCGACCCTTATCGTCTGGGGCGAATTCCTGGAACTGACCGGGACGACCCCGGATCGCCTTTCCGAACTGATGGACATCGGGTGGCTCAAACCCACGCGCACGGCGGAAGCCGCATTGTTGTTCCGGCAGGATGACGTATACCGTATCCGCAAGCTTGAGCGGCTGTGCAGCGATTTCGAACTGCACACGCTCGGCGGCTCCATAGTAATGGACCTGCTGGACCGTATCGCAACGTTAGAGTTGCGTATTCGTGAGTTGACAGATCGTTAGTACGCCTTATTGTTAGAGAGAAAGCGATAGTGATATCACTTTTGCAGTTGTGTTGCGTTCGGTCATTTTGTCTCGGGCGCCGCTGCTGCGCTACAACGCAATAGAGGTGAACCATTATGGATATCAACAGATTTACCGAAAAATCCCGTGAAGCGCTGACCACGGCGCAGGGGCTTGCCGCTCAGTACGGTCATCAGGAAGTGGACGCCGAGCATTTGGCGCTCGCTCTGGTGAATCAGGAAGACGGCTTTGTCCCCCGCGTTCTGGAGCGCGTCGGCGTCGCCCCCAAGGCGCTGGTCACGGCGCTGGAGGCGGTTCTGAAGAAGCGTCCTTCCGTGCGCGGGCCGGGCGCGGAAATGGGCACGATCACGATTTCGCAGCGGGTCGCCAAGGCTATCGCCAACGCCGAGGCCCTCGCCAAGCGTCTGCGTGACGAGTACGTCAGCGTGGAGCATATTTTTGCCGAACTGCTGCGCGAACCCGCCTCCACAGGGCTTGGCCAGGTCGCGGCGGATGCCGGCTTGTCCGCCGATAAGTTCACCGAGACGATGATGGCTGTCCGCGGCCCGCACCGCGTGACCTCCGCCAACCCTGAAGAGAGCTATGAGGCGCTCAGCAAGTACGGGCGCAACCTCGTCGAAGCCGCCAGCAAGGGCAAGCTCGACCCGGTGATCGGTCGTGACGCGGAAATCCGCCGCGTCATCCGCATCCTGTCGCGCCGCACGAAGAACAACCCCGTGCTGATCGGCGAGCCGGGCGTCGGCAAGACCGCCGTCGTCGAAGGCCTCGCGCAGAAGATCAACGCCGGCGATGTGCCGGAGACGCTGAAGGACAAGCAGGTCTATTCGCTGGATCTGGGCTCCATGGTGGCCGGCTCGCGCTACCGCGGCGATTTCGAGGAACGCCTCAAGAAGGTGCTCAAGGAGATCAAGACGCGCGGCGACATCGTGCTGTTCATCGACGAGATTCACACGATCGTCGGTGCCGGTTCGGCGGACGGCGCCTTGGGCGCGTCTGACATGCTCAAGCCCATGCTGGCTCGCGGTGAGCTCCAGACCATCGGCGCCACCACCACCGACGAGTACCGCAAGTACATCGAGAAGGACGCGGCGCTGGAACGTCGTTTCCAGCCGATTCAGGTGCATGAGCCGACAATCGCGGAGACCATCGAGATCCTCAAGGGCCTGCGCTCGCGCTACGAGAACCACCACCACGTGACCATCACCGATGGCGCGCTGCAGTCCGCTGCGGAGCTGTCGTCCCGCTACATCCAGGACCGCAACCTGCCCGACAAGGCCATCGACCTGATCGACGAGGCCGGCGCGCGGCTGCGCATCAAGCGCCTGACCGCCCCGCCCGAGCTCAAGGAACTTGACCAGAAGGTCGCGAAGGTCGCCGCCGAGAAGGACAAGGCCATCAAGGACCAGGACTTCGAGAAGGCCGCCGAGCTGCGCGACAACCAGGAGAAGCTGGAAGCGGAGCGCAAGGAGAAGGAATCCTCCTGGCGCGAGGGCGAGTCCGATGTCGAGATGGTCGTGAACGAGGATGTGATCGCCCAGGTGATCTCCTCGACCACCGGCATTCCGGTGTTCAAGCTCACCCAGGCCGAGTCGAAGAAGCTGCTCGGCATGGAGTCCGAGCTGCACAAGCGCATCATCGGCCAGGACGAAGCGGTTTCCGCGCTGTCCCGTTCGATTCGCCGCACTCGTGTGGGTCTCAAGGATCCGAAGCGTCCTGCGGGCTCGTTCATCTTCGCCGGCCCGACCGGCGTCGGCAAGACCGAGCTGGCCAAGGCGCTGGCCGAGTTCCTGTTCGACGATGAGGACGCGCTGATTCGCGTGGACATGTCGGAGTTCTCCGAGAAGTATGCGGCATCGCGTCTGTTCGGTGCTCCTCCGGGATACGTCGGTTACGAGGAGGGTGGCGAGCTCACCGAGAAGGTGCGCCGCAAGCCGTTCTCCGTCGTGCTGTTCGACGAGATCGAGAAGGCCCATCCGGACATCTTCAACACGCTGCTGCAGGTGCTGGACGACGGCCACCTGACCGATGGTCAGGGACGCAAGGTGGACTTCAAGAACACCATCATCATCCTGACCACCAACCTGGGTACGCGCGACATCGCCAAGGCCGCCAACACCGGCTTCAACCTTGGCTCGAACGCGGAGTCCAGCTACCAGCGCATGAAGGATCAGGTCAGCTCCGAACTCAAGCAGCAGTTCCGCCCCGAGTTCCTGAACCGTCTTGACGACATCATCGTGTTCCGTCAGCTCACCGAGCCGCAGGTGCGTCAGATTGTCGACCTCGACATCAAGCAGCTCAATGACCGTCTGTTCGACCGTCACATGTCGCTGGAGCTCACCCCGGCCGCCAAGGACCTGCTCGCGCAGAAG
>JAIJJM010000356.1 GCA_022728415.1 Collinsella sp.
GTCGAACTGCTCGGCCACATCATCAAGGACATCGCCGCGCGCACCGCCGACAACGACTCCTACGGATGCGTCAAGTTCGTCGCCTTCTGCAACGTGCCCGACGACAACCCGTTCATGGCGGGCGGTTTCCACGGCGTGACCGAAGGCGATGCGGTCATCAACGTCGGCGTGTCTGGCCCCGGCGTGGTGTCTCGCGCGCTCGACGCGGCGGTCGGCCGTGATTTCGAGTTCCTGTGCGAGACAATCAAGCGCACCGCGTTCAAGATCACGCGCGTCGGCCAGCTCGTGGCTCAGGAGGCCTCGCGCCGCCTCGGCATCCCGTTCGGCATCATCGACCTGTCGTTGGCTCCGACGCCCGCGGTCGGCGATTCGGTCGGCGAAGTGCTGGAGAAGATCGGCCTGGAGCAGGTCGGCGCTCCCGGCACCACGGCGGCGTTGGCAATGCTCAACGACCAGGTCAAGAAGGGCGGCATCATGGCGTCGAGCTACGTCGGCGGTCTGTCCGGCGCGTTCATCCCCGTCTCCGAGGACAAGAACATGATCGACGCGGCGGCATCCGGCTGCCTGACGCTGGAGAAGCTGGAGGCCATGACCTGCGTGTGCTCGGTCGGCCTTGACATGATCGCCATCCCCGGCGACACCAGCGCCGCCACGATCTCCGGCATGATCGCCGACGAGGCCGCCATCGGCATGGTAAACCAGAAGACCACCGCCGTGCGCGTGATCCCCGTGGCGGGCAAGGGCGTTGGCGAGATGGCCAACTTCGGCGGTCTGATGGGCTACGCTCCGATCATGCCGGTGAACCAGACGAGCTGCGAGGCGTTCGTGACCCGCGGCGGCCGTATCCCGGCCCCGATCCACAGCTTCAAGAACTGACGGGCTGCGCGGCGCTCCTCGGTGAGCCGGTGTCGCAGCGATATCGCTGAGCTGATAGTGCCGATATCTCAAGCGGCCGTTTCCGCATGTGCGCGGGAACGGCCGCTTTCATTATTATCCCCATCCAAGCCGCCTGACGTTTTCTTCCCATCCCGTCGCCGATTCCAGCAGTGAAGTACTGATGAATATCGGCGGGGAATTTGCTGGGCATCAGGTTACTGTGCATACACTTGCAGCGTAGGGGAATAGAAAAAACGACGTTGATTTTATGACGTCGGCAGAAGGCGCATGACATGCATCAGACACAAGCGTCATCCGATTTGGCCCCATCCGGCATAGGGCATCCGTCCCGTTCTCCGCTGCCGTGCCATCCGTGCCTCCGTGTCGCCTGCGCCGTCTGCTGACGGGTAGTGTGGTTCCGTTGCTGGCCGTCGGTTGTGCGTACCTACTGATTCCCGCGTTCGGCCACGCGATTTGGTATGACGAGAGCTATTCGGTGGCGCTCACCTCGCATGGGTGGAGCGGCATATGGAATCTGGGCTCGCTTGACGTGCATCCGATCGGCTACTACATGCTGCTCAATCTGGTGCGGCTCGTGTTCGGCGAACATGTGGTGGCGTACCGTCTGATGTCGGCGGCGGCATCATGTGCGCTGGTCGTCGCCGGATACGCGATGATGCGCCGGGACTGGGGAGCGCGCGCCGCATGGCTGTTCGTGGCGTTGGCGTGCTTCGCCCCGCCGTTCATGCGCATGGCGTTCCAGATCCGCATGTACTCATGGGCGGTGCTGGCCGTCACGATGTGCTTCCTGTTCGCGATGCGCATCTGCATCAAGGCGCGCGGCAGTGGGCCCGTGCGCGTGACCGAGTGGATCGGATTCGCGCTGTTCTCCCTCGCCGGCGCGTACCGGCATTACTATGCGGTGCTCGTCGTGACCATCATCAATGCGATCGTGCTCGCCGTCGTATGCGCACGTGCCGTGGATCGCGCAGATGCTGTCGTAGGTGCGCAGTGTGTCGTCGGGGTATTGGATTCGTTTCAAGTTCCCAATGACGTTGATCCGGCTGATCGATTATCCGCTGATGGGCGAGGGCGCGCGGAACATCTATGATCCGGCGAACGATATGCCTGCCGACTATATCGTGAAGGCCGTCGGCGGGAACGTGCACCGCAATGCCGTCATCGTCTCAGACAGTCCCCGCATACTTGGCGTGCTCGCCGCATCCGGGCGCCGGGATATTCCGCTGCGTTACGCGTTGTGGACTGAAGACGCATGGTGGGATCAGCGGGCTTTGCCGGCGTATCTGGACCGGGTCCGCGTCTGCCACAGCTGGGATGTGGCCGTGCAGTCTGATGCCAGGCAAGTCGTTGTGATTCGCTCGTTGCCGGCCGGCCCTGCGGGAGAGGCCAGACCGGGCAGTGGTGAGGTCAAATTGGGTGGATTCATGAGAGGCCTTTCCGGCCGCAAGAGCCTGCGCGAGCATCGTGTGTTCGTGCGGCCGTATGACCAAGACATGGGCCGTGTGGGTCTTCGACGTGCGTCGGTAGATGTTGTTGTTGCGCCGTCTTGCTGACTTTGCCCTGTGCCAGGCGCGGTTCTGACATGGTCGTGGGCTCGGCTGGGGTTCGCAGATGGGCGGGCGTGATTCTGGGCGGTCTCGTCCTCGATTGTGTGCCACACCAGGGCGAAAATGGGTGTTTTGAGCCTAGTGTGGCACAATCTGTGCCACAGAATGAAATGTAAGCGCTTAGAATCCATGTTGTGGCAGTTGGTTGTTTCACGATATCATTGGAAAATGGCCGAAACCGTCTGTTGTAGATAATCGATGTCGAAACCACCTGTGCCACATCAGGGCAAAAAAAGGTGTTTTTGCCCTGGTGTGGCACGCAATCCGCGACTTGTCTCATGGATCGAGATAAGAGATATCGGATATTGATTCAAGCGGTGAGTGGAATGGTCGCGCTGTTTGAGCCACGCCTCCGAGGGCTTCATGCCGACCGGGAAATGCATCGTGACGCGGAAATCGTCATGGACTGCGAGGTATAAGGATCTCGGCCGAATGGGGCCACACATACGCTAACAACGCGTCACTGTGCGTGGGAATCGTCACTGTGCGTGTGTCCACACAGCGTGACGTCCGGCAAAACCCTTGATATTGCAATGTTTTTCAGGAATCGTCACTGAGTGTGCGTTCACGCACAGTGACGCACTTCGTGCTCAACGTACTGCCTGCAATCACGGTCTCGCTGCGCGAGTCTCAGTGTTTTCCTCTCTCGTCCCTGTCGGGACTCGCTCGGCGTCGCTACTCGGAAGCCCACCGGGCTTCCTCCCTACGCTCCGTCCTGCAATCACGGTCTCGCTGCGCGAGTCTCAGTGTTTTCCTCTCTCGTCCCTGTCGGGACTCGCTCGGCGTCGCTACTCGGAAGCCCAC
>JAIJJM010000357.1 GCA_022728415.1 Collinsella sp.
GCCTGGTGCCTCCAGGTGACGTTAACCAGTTAACAATTAACGCCGGATACAGAGAACCCACCCATAAGAATCAATACGGAAGTCAACTGGCCTTTTTAACTGTTCCGCGTGCGCTGAGCCGCATTCACCGCATCACAAAATTCACTTTAAAAGGGGCGGGTATCACGGGAAAAACAAAACGAATACCCGCCAAAAGGTAATCAGCATGGGTTGTTGCAGCGGAGTTGTCACTTAAGCGTATGGTCAACCTGACAACCCGGTGCTCCACAGGGGAGGGAGAATAGTACCCCTGCCATACTTACCGCCGCGCCATTTCGCGGATTGCCACAACCGGAAGCGTACGGTCGAATTAAATTTAACGACAAGCCTCATAGGTGAAGGCCTTCGCCGTACGCTTTCGTGTTATGCCCTGACTTTTCAGGGATATATCCTTTCAGTAAACTGTCAGTGCCGGATGCTCACCCGTGTCCGGCGCACGCACTCCACCTCACCCGTGGAGAACTCCTTAATTACCAACCCTCAGGAGGGTGAATGTTAAAATCAACTCTTATTGCTAAATGCCTTTATCAAAATCGCATGGTAAGCAGCATTTCAATAGGCGAGTCTGCAGTTAAAAGTATTTTCGAAGAGTACTTTTCCGGGCATGATTTTAATAAATGGAATACCAAATTACCGCCAGCAGTTTCAACGCGTATTCTGAAAGCAACTGAAAGAGCAAGTACAATTCGCGTTAACTATTTCATTAAAGATTTGTGGGATCTTTGATATCCACAGAGCCTAAAGTATGTGCATATGGATGTGCTATTGTGCGCCCTCGCAGATTTGCATCATTTTCTAAATTCACTGAACGAAACAGGGCATCAACAAGGCTCTGTACAATGCAAAGGCAATCGAAGACTGTCGCCGTTTCTGTTTTGATTGATGAAAGAACATGGCCATTCACGCAAACAGAAATTACCCGTTCATCAATATCGTTTTCCTGTTTTTGATTATCAGAACCATATAGCCCAGAAAAAGCATTGCGCACATTACGAACCATATTATCGATGGTTTCTTTTTTGGTGTATGCCGGGTCAATTTTCACCAGACTATCACCGAGTGTCGTTGCAGCAATTATCTGGATTTCTTTTGGTAAATCTTTAAATTCCATTATTAGCCTCGTTGGTTAACCATTAACGTGGGTATGTAATCATTCTGGCAATGCTTAATGCCGCTGCTTTTTCCAGATTGGTGATATCCTGCTCCAGAGCGGACAGATTTTCAGCTTGCTTAGCCCTGGCTTCATTGGCCCATTTCAGGTCCTGCGCAGCCTTAATTTTCTGGTGCATCCACTCATAAAGTTCATCATCGGTATAGTCTGGCGCGATGATGACGGGTTCTCGTTTCTGCATACTGATTCCTCGCGGTGCTGCTTCGCTTATCAGCCGTTAGATTTTGCCGAGCTGGAAAGCGCCTGTATAAACTCACTGAAGCTGAGAGCTTCTTCGCCTTTGGCAAGGCCTTCGAAGTATTCTTCGTAAGCCTTTTCCATGATTGTGTCGAAATCCATATCACTCACCTGAGTTTCTTTCCAGCCAGCGACGGGCACCATTTTCGGTTTTAAACGTTTTGCTTTTGGTATACGTCATCGCGGTGAACGTACCGTCCTGGTTGGGGAACACGCCACATACCAGAGATTCGTTGTTGCCAAGATCGATAGTATCCATGCTGACCTCATTTCCCCTTAACGCCGGGGTAGCGGAACAAAAACCTGCTGCATAGTTAAAGTTGAACCCTGCCGTCATGTTCTTACGCCTCGGGCTGGCTACTTAACCCCTGACCACTGCCGGGTAACTCGAAGTATTTCCCTGCGTTCTGTGGGGCGGGGTGGGTTGGTATTTTAGTTTAATAAACATTAAACTTAAGTCAAGTAAAAACTAAACCGCGAAACATAACAAACACAACGCTTTTGATAAAGTCGTTGCGGTTGTTATGTTTCTATTGGTAGTGAAAGTTAGGGAAACTGGCGTCTTGCGTGGATCACGTTTACTACTTCAACGCTTGATGTTGTTACGCGGTATAGAATTATATAGTTAGGGTGGGCTACAATCTCACGCAAGCCAGGTACTCTGTCGCTTGGTGGGTATAAATACGGATGTTCGGATAACGGCAGCACACAACCCCTTAATCGCTGCCATAAGCGTTCAGCCGCATCTATGTCGAAACGAGCAATATAACTAGTTATATCATCTAGGTCGGTATCTGCGCTTTCAAGCCATAACACGGGTAACATTTTACTGCTTGCTCCGTTCCTTGCGCATCTTAGCAAAGCGTTCTGCCATTCTGCGCTCAACTTCGTCATGGGGAATTGCTGGGCGCGGATCTGCAAGGCTCGTTGCTACTTTCGCACGCAGCCATTCGTTGTAACTGTTTTCTTGTTCAATGGTTTCAAATTCAGAAACCATTGGTGAAAGGGCTCTATTCATGTTTCCTCCGGTTTTATAACTCAGGCGCGGCGGCATTTTTGCGCCGCAATCCATCTCGCTATGAGATCTTCCATTGATTCTTTTTTCTGCTTTAACTCGCTGATTATCTGGCGTTGCTCATCCTCAGGGAAGGCTGAAAAAATCTGCAATAATTCCAGTTGATTAGACGTTAACCCTGCATGTGGTGGAGAAACCCCCGGTTGTTCTGCGTATTCCGCATCCAGATACCCTTCCGGCATCCCGTATGTTTGCTCTATTCTTCTGGCAGCCTTTTCTCCAAACGAGGCTCTCCCACTCATTAATTGAGATAGGTAGCTCTTCTCTTTGGGTGGCAGAGTTTTATCTTTAAACCACTCCTTGAGACGTAAACGGCGAATTTCTTTTTTTTGCATGTGGTAATTATCTTTAGTAATCACTAAACAAGCAAATACTTGACTTAATGGTTTATTAAACACTAAACTCGCAAAAAAAACACTAAACCGAGGAAGGTATGACATTAAAAGAGTTTATTAAATCATTAAGGGTTGGTGATGCTAAGAAATTCGCGGCCAGACTTGGTGTATCGCCATCTTACTTATCGCAAATGGCGTCTGGACGAACAGCTATATCTCCAACCCGCGCCCTTATGATCGAATCTGCGACGGAAGGCCAAGTAAGTAGGGCGGAGCTACGACCCCATGATTGGGAGCTTATTTGGCCTGAGTATGCGAGCGGCATTCGTTTGGGGCAAACACATGTTGTTCATGCTGAAGGTGATTGTAGTGCATGCTTATCTGATGGAGTTGATTCATGAAAATCAAGCATGAACACATCCGCATGGCGATGAATGCCTGGGC
>JAIJJM010000358.1 GCA_022728415.1 Collinsella sp.
AACTGCGCGCCGGTAAGCGTGGTGGTCCACAGGTTGTTCAGGAACGGCAGTACAGCGTTGGCCTGGGCGTAGGTGATATTGCCGTCGGCATCGAGCGTGCAGGCGTCATTGGTGCCGGACTTGCAGAATTCGGCACGCAGACCGCCGGGGTTGACCACACCGATTTCGGCCGCGCCGCGGTCCTCGCTTTTGAGCGAATCGAGCAGCGCATCGGCCACCAGATTGCCCATGGTCGATTCGGAGGCGCGGTCGTCACGCTTGCCGTCCTTGAATGCGGTGGTGATATCCGCAGACACCTTGCCGACCTTCTCGCCGCCCTTTTCATCGGCCACCTTAAGGGCCTGGTACACGATGTCCTTCACCTTGGCGACAGTCGGATTCGCGGCGGCGAGCAGGCCATCGTTGTATTCGGCGTAATCGTTGTAGTGCGGATCATTTTTGTCGGCGGGCTGCGAAGCCACCTGCACGGCCGTGTTGCCGGACTTGTCGTAAGACACCGCACCGGTGGCCGTGTTGTAGGTGAGCACCACTTGGCCGATGTTGGCGGCATAGCTACCGGTCTGGATGATCGGCCGGTTGTTGTGCGCGGGATCGGTGTACGAGTACTTCATGTGGGTGTGTGCAGTGAAGATCACGTTCACTGCCGCATCGGTATCGTCCACAATCTTCTTGAACACGGGGCTGGCGGCCTTCTGCTCGTCAAGTGTGGGCTTGGCGGTGGCGTCATCTTCATTGGAGGCTGCACCCTCATGGTATTCGGCCACAATCACGTCAGCCTCGCCATTGGATTCGTCGCCGTCGGTGAGCTGCTTGGCCACACGGTTCACGGCCTCCACCGGATCGCCGAATTCGATGTCCTTGACACCACCGGGAGCCACCAATGTGCCGGTTTCCTGAGTGACCGCACCGATGATGCCGACCTTCACGCCGTTCACTTCCTGAATACTGTACTCGGGCAGAGCCGGGGTTGTGGTGCCCTTCTTGTACACGTTGGCACCGAGGTAATCCCATTGGGCGTTGCGCGCGCCCTCCTTGCCGATCACACGATCGGTAAGGTCGGCATAGCCTTGATCGAACTCGTGGTTGCCCACCGCCGAAGCCTTGACGCCCAAAGCGTTAAGCACATCGATGGTCGGCTGGTCCTGCTGCACAGAAGAGTTGAACAGCGAAGCACCGATATTATCGCCGGCGGACAGCAGCAGTGATGAGTCAGGGTATTCGCCCTTGAGCTGCTCGATGGTGGCGGCGAACGGCACGGTGAGGTTCTTGTCGATACGGCCGTGGAAATCGTTGAAGTTCAGCAGGTTGATGGTGGTGCTGGCGGGAACCGGCTGATTGGTTGCCATATAGCCCATACGCAATGAATGGCCATTGGTCACGCCGTCGTCTGCCCAGAACACCGGCTTGTACACCTTGCCATTTACTACCTTGGTGGCTTCGGTATCAGGGGTGATGGCAAAACCTTCGGTGTTCTGCGTACGGATTTCATCCGGAGTGTCGGTCAGCTTGGTCAGCTGCAGCACACCGTTCTTGAACTCGTAGGTACCGATTTTGGCACCGGTGTTCGCATCATTGTCGCTTTGGGCGAGCAGCTGGTTGTGCTCGGCGTCCCAAGTCAGATCGCGCGGGCCATCATAGCCGGCGTTCACCGCGGACTGCGGCAGGTCGATGTCGGCCACCGGATGTACCAGGTCCTCGCCATTCACGGTTTGCAGCGCGAAAGCGTAGATATGGCCGGTTTTCTCCAGTGCGGCGAAGAACAGACCGCCGAAACTATTGCCGAAACCGTCCGGGTCGTAGGTCATTACGTTCTTCGGGTCAAGGTTGGATTGGAATCCATTGGCGGTCAGGACCGAGTCGGGAATAAAGGCTATGCCTTCCACCCCAAGATTGGCGTCCGCTCCGTGGCCCAGCGTCACGCCGAACTGCGTGAGTGCTGCGATGAGATTCCACTCGTGCGTAGCGGTCAGCTCTTGCGCTCCGTCGCCGTTGGCGTCGGTGGTTTTCGCGGTCACGTCATACTGCAGGATGGAAGGCCGCGGCACATTCTTGTTTTCGTTGTCGCGCTCGGCGCCGATGAATATGCCCTTGGATGAATCTCCGTTGATCAGCGTGATGCCTTCGGAGTCCACACCGCCCTTGCCGTCCTTGAAGTGCAGCTGCTTGCCGCCCTTGGTCTGACCGTTGTTGGTGAAGGTCCAGCCATCAGTGGGATCCTGCTGCCATGTGCCGTTCTGGTAGACGAACTTGTTGATGGAGCCAGGGCCCTTATCAGCGGTGTTGCCGAGCGTGGGGTTCAGATCGTTGTCGGCCGCCCACAGCACGCCTTGCTTGCCGTCTTTACCGGCTTCATACACCAGACCAGACAGATTGCCGTCAGTGTGGTCGCCGCCTTGTCCTTTGGCGCCAAATTCGCCTTCGGCATCCACTGTGGTCACATCGGCCAATCCCGACCATGCGTCCACGGTCATGGTCTCGCCGGCGGGCGGAGTCGGAGTCGGGTCATCGAACACGTTCTGTGCACCGGGCGTGGGCGTATCGGAAAGCGCGAAAGTGCCATCGTCCTTACGGGACCACGACTGACTGTCGCTCATCTTCTTCACGCCGGTTGTATCGGTATTCCATGACGTGGAATCCACCACATCGCTATCGGTAAAGTCGCCGCTGGTAGTGGTCAGATAGGCTTCGTCGGCATCGGAACCCAGGCCGGGCTCGGCCTTGTCGGGGTCGATGTATGCCACCAGATATCCGCCGGCTTTGATGACGGTGTCCGTATTCGTTACTTCGCTGGTGCCGATGGTGTAGTGCTTCTTGGCTTTCTTGCCGCTGTCGTAGATGCCCCAGCCCTTCACGTCAACGTCTGTGGAGCCGGTGTTCTTGAGCTCGACCCAATCGCAACGCTTGCTATCCGGGTCTCCGGCAGCTTTCGTATTGCCGGCATAGACCTCGTTGATGATTACGGATGGTTTGGCAGCCGTGTTCTGTTCGGCAGTGGCCTGCTGCTCGTCCGCAGCCGCAGCGGGCACGCCGATCAGGGCGATGCTGCTCAGTGTCACCGCAGCGGTGAGCAGCGCGATGGCGCGCCGCGACATCGCGGTGAAATTGTTGGTGTGGAACATTACTCCCGTTCCTTCCTCGGGTTGTGCCGCCGCAGCATGATGCTCTTCGGCGGATGACACCCCGAGAGTATGAGAGAGAAATGAAGCCGACACCGTATGAAGGCAAACTCGGCAGATCTCCAAACTGACTTTGGCTGAATTACTGCTGAAGCTGGTTCTTGGATTTGCG
>JAIJJM010000359.1 GCA_022728415.1 Collinsella sp.
AATCTCCCAGGAGGAACGGTACCTACACAAACAGTATTATTTGTCCCGCTCAAATAATCGGCGCCAGCCCCTTGATATGTTCCAGAAGTTAAAACGACATCATAGATCGGCTGATCCGAACCATTATTGACGGAAACCTTCATTAGTGGAGAATTCTCCGCCATCTGAACGCCGCCTTTCGAATCATGTACCACCCAAGACGATATCTCATTCGCTTGTTCAAATTTGGCAATCTGCCGGTCATGATTCTTCACATAGTCATATGACATAAAAGCAATAACGATGGAAATCACAGAAATACCAACCGTGAATATGTCTGAAACATTGGTAAGCCCCGGATGTTCAGTATTCAAAAAAGTTCCAATGGCTTTAATCATTCCACCAACCTCTTGCCGAATATAGTTCATACATTAATCCCTTCCCCGCCGAGACAATATCCCATTCTCCGACTCACACACATCTAATCCTCAACGGCAGCATACCACAACTCAAATATTTGTTCGATTTCCCGTTGTCTAATTGAAAGTGCAACACCCGTTGGATTGGAGATTGTCCAGATAACCAGTCCGAAGGGATGTTGCACCTATGGGGAAAGTATATTCGCACCTGTCGGAAGAGGAACGCCAGGTCATCCAGGTCGAGGCCGGCAACGGCACGAGCGTCAGGAAGATGGCCCGTTTGCCGGGACGCAGCCCGTCCAGCATCAGCAGGGAGATCAGGCGCAACACGTGGTTCCCATCCAACGAGAGCGAGTCCTGACGGCCGTACCGGCCGAAACGGCTGGAGACGGGCCCGTGGACGGGCCGCTACTACATTGTTTGTGTTCAATGTGATGTGAGCCGAGTTACCGCGATGGTGTTGGCCGGGTTACCGGCAAGAAGTTGACCGTTTTATCGCCCCTTGGCGCAAAAGGGCGTCGGCCCGTTTCGTCCCGATTAGATTCCCGGGGTTGGTGGTGTTTTCCCAGGGGAGGAAAGGAACATGACGGTGTCGACGCCCGTGCAACAACATATCAGGATTCTCGACGCGCAGGGTGTTTCCTGGCGTCGGATGGCCAGGGAGGTCGGAGTGTCAAGGCAGACGGCCGGGAAGTACGCCGAATTGGAGGATTGCTCGCCCAAGCCGCCCGAACACGCGAAGGCGAAGTCGAAGCTTGACCCGTTCAAGCCGGTGATCGACAAGTGGTTGGAGTCGGACCGGTTGATGCCGCGCAAGCAGCGCCATACCGCGATGCGAGTCTGGCACCGGCTGCGGGACGAGCATGGCTACGAGGGCTCGTACCAGCTCGTGCGGCGCTATGTGCGGCAGCGGAAGCGGGATTGGAGGGACCCGGGCGACGGTTTCATGGAACCGCGATGGGAGCCGGGCATCGCGCAGGTCGATTTCGGCGAAGGCCTGGCCTGCATCAGGGGAGCTCGGGTGAAGGCGCATTGCCTGGTGGTGGCGTTCCCGTATTCGAACATGCGCTGGGTGGTCGCGCTGCCCGGGGAGAACGCCGAATGCGTGTGCGAGGGTTTGGAGACCGTGTTCGGGCATATCGGCCTGGCGCCGCGCGTGCTGGTGTTCGACAACGCCACCGGTGCCGCGCACCGGGTCGCGTGGGACGAAATCACCATCGTGGACGTGTTCCGACGGTTCGTCGAGCATTACCGGGTCGAGGTCAGGTTCTGCAACCCGGCCAGCGGGTGGGAGAAGGGCAACGTGGAGAACGCGGTCGGGTTCCTCAGGCGCAACCTCATGGTCCCCATGCCCAACGCGGAATCGTACCGGAAACTCACCTCCTGGATGCTCTCGCGCTGCGACGGGATCGCCGGGGACACGCATTGCCGCAAGGATGTCCCGATCTCGGACCTGTTCGCCGGGGAGAAGACGCGCATGCTGCCGTTGCCCCGGGTCCCGTACGACGCGTGCCGTCGGGTGACGCGCAGGGCCGACCGGGAGGGCAACGTCGAGATCGATTCCAACCGCTACCTCGCCGGCCCCTCGTGGCATGGCTGGACCCTGGAGGTCGGTTTGCGCGCGTTCCAGGTGGAGATCCGCACCCAGGACGGCCGGTTCGTGGCCAAGCTGCCGCGCGCGTACGGCAGGGCCGCCCGGACGGTGAGGAACCCGGCGAGCCTACCGCCCGCTTTGGCGCGCAAGTCGCGCGCGTGGGGCGAATCCCCCATCCGCGGCGATTTCCCCGACAGGCTCCGTCTCGCGGTCGACGCCATGGACTCCAAGACCCGCCAGCGCGCGTTCCGCCTCCTGGCCAAGGCCAGCGACGCATACGGCTTCGATGCCGCGGCAAAGGCCGGCGAGCACATCGTGGAGCAGGGCCGCGAGATCGACGAGGCAAGCCTGACGGCCATGGCCAGACGCATCAGCGCAGGCGAAACCCCGGACGACGTCCCGGCACCGGACCTGCACGCGTACGACAGGTTCATGCGCCCCGAAACCCGGGCGAAGGCGGCATGAGCATGGGCAAAAGGAACACGACGATGCCGGACGCGACCCGCCGCCGCGCGTCCACGAACAGGAAAACGGACGAGATCATGCGTCCGGCCCGCCGGCTGCCATTGACCAGGCAGGTGCTCGCCGACCGGCTCGAAACCGCGACCCCGGCCCAGATGGAGTTCGTGGACCGGTGGATGAACGCCGAGATCGAATCCAGGGAGGCGTCCAAACGCACGCGCCTGCCCGGACAGGCCGGCTTCCCCGCCGCCAGGGAACTCGACGACTACGACTGGCAGAACGTGCGCATGCCGGCGGACCGGCAGCGCAGCGGGCTCGAATCCCTCGGATTCCTCGACGGTCCGGAGGACGTGGTCATGTTCGGGCCTCCCGGCACCGGCAAGACCCACCTCGCCATCGCGTTGGGCAGGAAGGCCTGCCGGCAGGGCGTGCCGGTGCGGTTCCACACCGCCGCGGGCCTGGTCATGCGCCTCCTGCGCGCCAACACGGAAGGCAAACTCGACCGGGAACTGCAAGCCATCGCCAAGGCCCGCATGATCGTCATCGACGAGCTCGGCTACGTACCCATAGACGAGGAAGGCAGCAGACTCCTGTTCCAGGCCGTCACCAACGCGTACGAGACCCAGAGCATCGTCTACACCACCAACATCGAGTCCGGCGGATGGGGCAGGGTGTTCGGCGACCCCAACATGGCCGCCGCGATCATCGACCGCACCGTCCACCACGGCAGGATGATCAGATTCGAGGGCGAATCCTACAGACGGACCCACGCCCTCATGCAATAACAAAACAACCAAAACCAGACGAAACCAGCCGACGGTAACCCGGTA
>JAIJJM010000360.1 GCA_022728415.1 Collinsella sp.
ATTTTCTTTGGTCGGAAAACAACGATACGCGAGGCGCGCCGCCGCTGCTAGGCGCATGTTTTTACCGGGCTGCCAGCCCACACAAACCCCCGAAGAGCCTAAAATAGCCCCGTCCCAAATTAGCTGCCCCAGTCACCGTAGTCGTTGGGGACACTCTTCGCGGGGCACCGCAAGGACTGTCCCCAGCTGCCGGCAGAAAAGGAACATCCCCATCTGCCGGATTAGGCGAGGCTCTCCAGAACGTGGCGGAGTTCTTGCTGGACAGCGTGGTCGCGGTTGCACCCCACCACGCGATCGGCGACTGCCTTGAGTGCAGGACGCGCGTTTTCCATCGCGCAACCCGTGCCGACAAAGCGAATGATCTCGTAGTCGTTCATCGAGTCGCCAAACGCCATGACCTCATCGCGTCCAATGCCATAATGCTCCGCGAGCTGCTCGATGCCCGAAGCCTTCGACACACCGGGCTGCATGGCATCGATCCATGCGTTACCCGAAGGCGCAAAGGTAAAGAGCTGACCGAGTTCGCGCTGTAGCACGTACGCACTGTCCATAACGGCACCGTCGTCGCAAAAGACACTCGCTTTGATGATATTCACGCTGGGATCGGGCAGCTCCCAAATGCGCTCGGCATTGGGAAGGTCCTTATCGACCTCGCGCACGAACTTGCTCTCGTCATCGAGCAAAAAGGACTTGGTTCGGTCAAAGAGCGCAAGATGCAGATTGGGAAATGTCGCGACGGCCTGGGCGAGCTTGCGAACCGCCAGGTGCGAATACACCTCGCGGTCTACCATTTTGCCGTCGGCGTAGACCTGGGCGCCGTTGGCGGCGACAAAGTCCATCTTGTCGCGAACGGGTGCAAAGAACTCGCACAGGCGATCGTAGCGGCGGCCTGACGATACGGCAAAATGCACGCCATGCTCGCGTAGGGCCAAAATCAGTTCGTAGGTCTCGGGAGGCACCTGGCTGTTTTCGTCAAGCAACGTGCCGTCCATATCGGATGCAATCAGTTTAAACATAGAAAAGCTCCCTTCGGGCTTGTTGGAATCGGGCATCTATCCGAACCCACCGTACCCAAAGGGAGCACGAATAAGACCCCGCAGACATAAACGTTACAAGGACCTAGCAAATAGCTCACGCGCGCCAGAGGTCCCACGGTCGCAGCGTCAGGCGACACGCCAAAGAGCGTCGCAGGCGACTAGTCGTTTAAGAACGTCCCCGATGACTACCCGATGACTAGTCGGCGTAGGTGAAGGTGGTGACGTCGAACATGCCCTCAGGGCGGATACGGAGCGTCGGGATCACCGGCAGGGGCAGGAAGATGATGCCCATGATGGGATCGAGCGGCGGCTCAATACCCATGGCGCGCGCCTTGACCATAAAGTCGTCGTGCTGCGCGGCGACATCCTCGGCCGTGCCCTCGCTCATCAGACCACCAAGCGCCAGCGGAATACGCGCCACGACCTCGCCGTTGCACACCAGCACGTGGCCGCCCTGGCCAACAGCCTCGACGGCAGCCATCATATCGGCCGCGTTGTCGCCCACCACGCACACGTTGTGCGAATCGTGGCCAATCGTCGAGGCGATGGCACCACCCGTGATGGTAAAGCCGCGCACCCAACCACGGCCGATATGCTTGCCGACCAGGCCCAGACCCGCGGGGCCGTCACCGTCGGCGCCCTCGGCCTGCAGTGACACGCCGCGGCCATGGCGCTCAATCAGCATAATGCGGCGCAGGCCCTCGGCGCTCTCGGGGCGAGCCATACCTGTGATGGCCTTACCCGGCACCACGTCGATCACGGCCTCGCCCGGCTTAAAGGCATAGTCGAACACGGCGAGCGATAGCTTCGGCAGCTTAACGGAGGCGCGCAGCTCATCGGCAAGGGCCGCAACCTCGGCCATCTCGGGTGCGATCTCGCCCACAAAGGTGCCGTCCTGCGCCACCAGAGCACCGGCGGCATACACGCGATGCGGAGCCGTGGCAAACGTCAAGTCATTGAGCACCAGCAGGTCGGCACGCTTGCCCGGGGCAATCGCACCACGCAGCTCGTGCGGGTTGCGGCAGCCGTGGTCCAAGCCAAATGCCTCAGCCGTGGAGAGGGACGCCATAGAGATGGCGACCACGGGGTCGATGCCGGCCTCGATGGCCACGCGGCAGGCATTGTCGATCATGCCGGTCGCAAGTGCATCGGAAGGGGCGCAGTCGTCAGTCGCAAAGCAGCAGCGGCGGGCGCGGGCAGGGTTCTCCAGCAGCATCGGGGACAAATTGGCCAGGTCGTGGCTGCACGTGCCCTCACGCAGCATCACATACATGCCGCGGGACAGCTTGTCGAGTGCCTCTTCGGGAATCGTCGACTCGTGGTCGGCGATAATGCCCGCTGCGGCATAGGCGTTGAGGTCCTTACCGGCAACGAGCGGCGCATGGCCGTCGACCTGCTTGGACGGCGTCTGGTTGGCAGCATCGATGCGGGCGCAGGTCTCGGAATCGGCCATAAAGACGCCCGGCAGGTTCATCATCTCGCCCAGACCAAAGACATCGCCCGGATGCTCGGCAAAAAACGCCTGCATATCGGCGGCGGTAATGACGGCACCGGCCTGCTCGTCGGGCAGCGCGGGCACGCACGAAGGCATCATGTACTTGATAGAGATGGGTGCGCGGCGGCCGTCCTCGATCATAAAGCGCAAGCCGTCGAGACCGGCAACGTTGGCGATCTCGTGACTGTCGGCAATGGCGGTGGTGGTGCCGCGCGTCGCCGCCATGCGCGCATACTCGGCGGGACGGATGTTCGAGGACTCGATATGCAGATGTCCGTCGATAAAGCCGGGAGCGAGATAGCGGCCCTGGCAGTCAATGACCTCGGTCGCCTCGTAGGTGCCGGCGGCATCGTCGCGACCGTCGTAGAGCACGCCGACGATTACGCCATCCTTGACGGCAACGCTACCGGGCGCCACGCGCTGGCCATATACGTCGACAATCTGCGCATTGGTAAACAGCGTGTCGACGGGCACGCGACCCTCGGCGGCCTCGATTACAGACCTCATGACCTCAACGGACATACATACTCCTTCTACTGTAGAAAAAAGCTGCGGAGCGGACAGACCTTCACCGCAGCAAACTAATAGCCATTGTATGCCCAAAAGAAGGTCCCGCTAACACCCATCCACTTAGCGGCACACGCCGCTTGGCGCAATGGGGACTGCCGCTGAGCACCAATAGTCGTTGGGGACGTTCTTAAACGACTAGTCATTCAAGAACGTCCCCAATGACTACTTGCGACCAAGG
>JAIJJM010000361.1 GCA_022728415.1 Collinsella sp.
GTCCGATTGGGCCGCCGTCGCCACGCCGGCTGACGAGTCGGGCGAGGCTTCTGCGGACGAAAACAGCCAAAACAAATAAACGGTCTAGGCATCCCGGGCAACTGAGTTTGGGGTGCCTTTTGTTGCTGCAAAAGCAAAAAGCGGCTGAGGAAGAGGCTCCGTCATATTTCTTCGAAATTGATCAATGTCGCGCAACAACGTCGCGGCTATTGTTGAGAACAGAGATGTGTAAGGTTTGAAGGCGTGCGACGCTTTAGGAAAAGGAGAAGCTGATGTTCTGTCCCACTTGCGGTTCTCCCATTTCGGATGATGCCAAATTCTGCCCTGTTTGCGGATCCGTCGTTGGTGCCGCTTCTGCCGCTGCGGCCCCGCAGCCCCAGCCCGCTCCGGCCCAGACTATTCAGCCCGCGCCCCAGCCTCAGCAGCAGTACACCGGTCAGTACGCCCAACAGTCCACATCCGCTCCGATGGGCTATGGCCCCGTCAAGGCTGACCGCAGCCTGATCGGCTGGCTGCTGCTCTCTCTTGTGACCTGCGGTATCTATTCGTTCTACTTCCTGTATTGCTTGGCCCGCGACATCAATGTCATGTGCCAGGACGACGGCGATTCCACGCCGGGTCTGGCGGCATTCATTCTGCTGTCGTTTGTGACCTGCGGCTTCTACGCGTACTACTGGTATTACAAGATTGGCAACCGCCTGCAGGCCAACGCTCCTCGCTACGGCCTGATGTTCCAGGAAAACGGCACCACCGTTCTTCTGTGGCAGATCATCGGCGTGCTGCTGTGCGGTCTTGGCCCCATCTTTGCCATGAACATCATCATCAATAATACCAATGCCATGGCAACGGCTTACAACATCCGTCTTGGCGCTCGTGCCTAACAATAAGGGCGGCGTGAACAGCTCCCAGGGACATAAGGGCATGGTGGAGCTCCTTCGCCGCACCCTTTCTTGCACCGGCGCGCTCCTTGTCGCCTGGCTCGCGCTCTACCTGCTCGACGTCGGCTGTATTTTTCGATTGATGACGGGCGTTCCTTGTCCGGGATGTGGCATGACGAGGGCGTGGCTGGCGGCGCTGCGCCTCGATTTTGCGGCGGCCTTTGCCTACCATCCGCTGTTTTGGGTGGTGCCGATTGCGTTTGTGCTCGCGTTCGTGCGCGAGGAGGTGGCATCGAGCAAACGAAAGCGTGGTATCGACATTGCGGTCACCGTGTTGTGCGTGCTGGTCGTCGCCGTGTGGATCGTGCGCCTTATCAACCCGGCAGACGCGGGCCTGCTCTTTGGTGGTCACGCTCCCGCCGGAGTTCCCACCGATATCATCCACCTCGAACCCCCACGC
The DNA here is from genome assembly GCA_022728415.1 of Collinsella sp. The sequence goes on from JAIJJM010000361.1 coordinate 1,339, forward strand.
TGGCTCTGCCATTTGTGGACGGAGTTGAAATGGTAGAAATAGCGTTTGACAAATAATGAGAGGGCGGATGCTCGTTCCAACATCCGCCCTCTCATTATTTTGAATGGGTGTTTAAAGAATCGTGCAGGTTACGCGTTATGCTTTTCTACGTTGCGAGCGGCAGCCCGCGCATCATGGATGCCCTTGATAGCGGCATGGCGGGCGGTGCGGGCATCGTGCATGGCGTCGCGCGCCTCAGCGGCCGTTGCCTTGGCAGAGCGCAGTTTGGCGGCCAAGTCGGGGTTGGTTTCGGCAACCGCGGTGATCGTGGGGCCGTCGAGCTCCTCTTGCGTGGGCTCGGCCAAAAAGTCGATGGCATACTGGGCGGCTACCATGGAACCCTTGGCCAGTACCGACTCGTCAATCTTGTAGAAGCAAGAATGTTGGGCGTACGTGGCGCCAATCCGGGGGTTGCGCGTGCCAACAAAGGCGAGCACGCCCGGTACGCGGCGCAGATACTCCGAGAAGTCCTCGCCCGAAAGCGTGCCACGGTAATGGCCTTCGCCGGCCGCGCCCAGGCACTTGACCACGGCCTGACGACAACGCTCGCTCGAGGCGGCGTCGTTTTCGACCTTATAGTTGGCGATGGTGTAGTCGGTAAGTTCGGCCTCGGCGCCCAGGGCCGCCGCAGTGTGCTCCACGATGCGGCGCATGAGCTCGGGCATTTCCTCGTGCGTCGAATCGCCATAGGTACGCACCGTGCCGGCGAGGTAGGCGGTGCCGGCGATGACGTTGCGTGCGGTGCCGCCGTGCAGCTCGCCGACAGTGATGACAGCAGGCTCGTAGGGGCTGATTTCGCGTGAGACGATGGTCTGCAGGGCGTTGACAATCTCTGCCGCCACCATAACGGCGTCGTGGCCGCGCTGGGGCATGGCGCCGTGGCATGAGGTACCGCGAACGTCGATGCGGAACCAGTCGGTATTGGCCATGCGCGGGCCGGGCTCGCAGCTCACGGTGCCGGCGTCGACCTCGCTCCAGATGTGCGCGGCGTAGGCGCCGTCGACGCCGTCGAGCACACCCGTGCCGATCATGAGTTTTGCGCCCTGGCCGTTTTCCTCACTGGGCTGGAAGACGATGCGGATCTCGCCGTGGATGTCGTCGGTCATATGGCGCAGGATCTGCAGCGTGCCGAGCATCATGGCGATGTGGCAGTCGTGACCGCAGGCGTGCATGCAGCCATCGTTGACGCTGGCGAACTCCTCGCCGGTCTGCTCGGTGACGGGCAGGGCGTCGATGTCGGCGCGCAGCAGGATGCGGCGGCGCGGCGTGCCGTCCTCGCGGTAGGCATCGGGCGCGGTGCCGCGAAGCGTCGCCACCAGGCCCGTCTCGAGCGGGCGCTCGTAGGGGATATTCATGGCGTCGAGCTGGTTGGCGATGTCGGAGGTTGTGCGCTCCTCGGCAAGGCTCAGCTCCGGGTGCTTATGGAAGTGCCGGCGTTGCTTGATGATATAGGGCTCAAACTCGGCGGCGATATCTCGGATGGCCACGGTGACCTCGTCTGCCGCGCGAACCTCGGTTGCCGCCATAATCTGCTGTGCCTTGGTCTTCGTCATAGTCGATTTGCTCCTTGCTGGGTCGATCGCAAAATCATACAGGCTCATTCAAGTATGCCACCTGCCGCCAGGGCTGGTAAAGTTGCCATTTGCCGTTTGGGGTTTTGTTGCAAGGGCGGGGGAGTACACTCGGGGTTGTTGAATTTCCTGCCAGAGATGGGGATGCCCATGCAGCATATCGATCGGATTATCCGCTCCAAGAACGTTTTTACCGCGCAAGACGGCATCGATGCCGCCCGCGAGCTGGCGATTGCCATTGCAGGCGATCGCATCGTCGCGGTCGGTGCGCCCGATGACGTGATTGCCGCCGCCCCTGCC
>JAIJJM010000362.1 GCA_022728415.1 Collinsella sp.
GGAATGTTCTTCTCGGCAAAGACGTACTCACGGCCGTCGGTGTCCTCGCGACGGACCAAATCCTCGGCAGCCACACCGCACTTGCGGGCGAAGCCCTGGGCAGCCTTGGTGGCGTTACCGTCAGCGTCGAAGGCAATGTTGGCCGCGGGGCCACGCTTGACCTCGTGAACCTCATCGGTCGCGGTGGCGACGTCGGCAACGAGCGCAGCCAGGCGACGCGGGCTCGAGATCACGCGGACCTCGCCGTGGGCCAGACCGGCCTCGTCGAGACCCTTGGCAATCATGGTGCCAAGCTGCTTGACGGCATTGTTCAGCGGTGCAGAGGGCATTTCCTCCGTACCGATCTCAAACAGGAAATCCTTAGCGTCTGCCATAGCTTACGCCACCTCGCCTTCCTGATCGGCATTCTCGTTGATTCCGGCGACCTCGGCCATATAGGCCTCGCAGCACGCCTTGGCGACGGCGCGGACGCGCAGGATGTAGTTGGCACGCTCGACCGCGGACAGCGCGCCGCGGGCATCGAGCAGATTGAAAGCGTGGCTGCACTTCATGACGCAGTCGTATGCGGGCAGCGGCAGCTTGCGCTCCAGGCAGGAATGGCACTCGGCCTCGTAATCGTCAAACTTCTGACGCATCATATCGACGTTGGCGACCTCAAAGTTGTAGGCACTAAACTCGCGCTCGTTCTCCAGGAACACGTCGCCATAGGTCATGGGCGTGCCGTCGGGCAGGTAGCTCCACACCAGGTCGTAGACGGAGTTGACGCCCTGCGCATACATGGCGATACGCTCCAGGCCATAGGTGATCTCGACGGGCACGGGGTCGACCTCGATACCGCCCACCTGCTGGAAGTACGTAAACTGCGTGACCTCCATGCCGTTGAGCCAGACCTCCCAGCCAAGACCCCAGGCGCCGAGCGTCGGGCTCTCCCAGTCGTCCTCGACAAAGCGGACGTCATGGTCGTTGGGGTCCAGACCGATAGCGGCAAGAGACCCCAGGTAGAGCTCCTGAGCGTTGACCGGCGAGGGCTTGATGAGCACCTGGAACTGATAGTAGTGCTGCATGCGGTTGGGGTTCTCGCCGTAGCGGCCGTCGGCGGGACGGCGGCAGGGCTGCGCATAGCAGGTGCGCCACTCGGCGGGACCGAGCGAGCGCAGCGTGGTCGCGGTATGGAAGGTACCGGCACCGACCTCGGAGTCATAGGGCTGCATAATGACGCAGCCCTGCTCGCCCCAGTACTGCTGGAGGCGCAGGATGATGTCTTGGAAGGAAAGCGATGAAGCGTTCATGCCTCTAATATCCCCTCGTCGAAACGATTACACGGTTAGGTACTGTACTATAGCGGTTTTTAGTCGATCGCGCCGATACGGTTGAGCGGCCAGTAGCGCACAAGCGCCACGGCGATCAAATCAGAGCGATCAACGGGACCAAAGTAGCGCGAGTCAGCAGAGTTTTCGCGGTTGTCGCCCATCACCCACACGCACCCGTCGGGAACGGTGTAGGGATAGCTTACCTGAGCGCCGGGAGCCTGGACCGAAAGCGGCCAGCTCATACCGGTCGTATAGTCCTCATCGAGCGCCTGGCCGTCGACGAAGACCTTGCCATCCCGCAGGTCGACCGTCTGGCCGGCCGTGGCGATGACGCGCTTTACCAGCACGTCATGCTCGGATGTGGCATCGGGGTTGTGGAACACCACGATATCGCCCTGCTTGACGGGCTGCCCGAGCTCGAGGCTGACCTTTTGCGCCAGGATCTGGTCGCCGATTTCGATCGTGGACTCCATGGAACCGGTGGGCACCACAAAGGGCTCGATCACAAACGAGCGAATCAAGAAGGTGGCGACCAGTGCAATCGCGACGACCACGATCCACTCAAAGGCGCCCCTCAGGGCAGAATGCTGCGATGGAACCATTCTCACTCCTCGCTCTGCGAATAGGAAGCGTCCAGAATCTCCTGCGCGTACGCACGCTCCTGGGGCGTAAGGCGCGCCGTCTCGATCAGATCGGGACGCCAGCGACACGTGCGCTCGATGGCATTCTTGCGACGCCAGGCATCGACCTTGGCGTGGTCGCCGCTTACGAGCACGGGCGGCACGCCCTCGCCATTGAACTCGGCGGGGCGGGTGTACTGCGCGTACTCGAGCAAGCCACCGTCCTCGGCGGTCGAGAAGGACTCGTCCACGTTGCTCATCTCGTCGCCCAAGGCTCCGGGAATGAGCCGTACGACGGCATCGGCTACGACCATAGCGGGCAGCTCGCCACCCGTGAGCACGTAGTCGCCGATCGACAGACGCTCATCGGCATACGCATATGCGCGCTCGTCGACGCCCTCGTAACGGCTGCACACAAACAGCAGGCGCTCGCTTTTGAGCAGGCGCTCGGCCACATGCTGCGTAAAGGGCTCCCCGCAGGGGGTGAAGAACACCACGGTGGGCTTGGGACCCTCGGAGCTGATGGCCTCGATTGCCTCGGCAATGGGCTCGACCTTCATGAGCATGCCCTGCCCGCCGCCATACGGCTCGTCATCGACGGTGCGATGGCGGTCGTGCGTCCAGTCGCGCAGGTTATACGCCTTAAAATCAAAAAGGCCGGCCTTGCGGGCGCGGCCCAAAATCGACGTGGACATGACGGGCTCAAACATCTCGGGAAAGACCGAAAGGGTCTCAATCAGCATGCTTTCCTCCCTACTTGTCCATATCGATCAAGCCGTCCATCACGTGGACGGAAATTGCTCCTGTGTCGGGAAGATCGAGCACAACCTGCTCGATCACGGGAATCAGCACCTCGCCGTACCGATCACCCTCGACAACCCAAACATCGTTGGCGGGCGTCGACATGACCTCGACGATCGTGCCGAGCGAACCAAAGCGCTCGTCGACCACCTCGCGACCCATGAGGTCGGCATAGGCGGCGTCGAGCGAATCGAGCTCGAAGTCGTCACGATTGGTCAGCACATAGCATCCGGTGATGCTCTCAGCGGCCGTCAAGTCGTCTATACCCTCAAACGCGACCAGATCGCCATCGCCCGTATCGGTAACGGACACGACCGTGCAAAAACGGTCGCGCTTGAGCGCCGGCGGCGTCAAGGCGACACGCATACCCGACTCCAATACAGAAGGAAGCCCCCGCAGCGGCTGCGCGAGGACCTCCCCCTTCCTTCCGTGCGGCTTGACCACACGAGCGATGTTTTTGTACTGGGACCTCAAGGTCCTAGCCCAGAACCTCTACCTCGACAGCAGTGTCGAGG
>JAIJJM010000363.1 GCA_022728415.1 Collinsella sp.
CCAGTTTTCAGTGGAGAACGTGTACAGGCTCAAATACCGCACACCGGCTTCGATGGCACCGGCGATAGTGTCGAACACCACCGGTTCGGCGGCCTGATGACCATTGGTGCGGACCATGCCGCGCTGCTTGGCCCAACGACCATTACCGTCCATAATCACACCGATATGGCGGGGTACCTTGTTTTTGGGGAAGTCGGGAATACGGGCAGGGTCGCTGAACGGAGCTGCGGGAATGTCCAACGACGTGTAATCAACGTTCTCAAAAGCCATACTCATGAATCTATCAAGCGCAGCGAACGAATCGGGCGTTCGAGGTAATACTCCCCCCAATCTTCAACCAACTCCTGCACAACCCTCTCCACAGGCGCGGCATCAAGCACCGACCAATCGCCACGAATCAGTGCATCGAACTGGTTTAACACGAACGGCGCGATACGGCGCGCATCGGTAGTGTGGTCGGCTTCGCACATCACGCCGCCGGACGCGATGGACAGGTACGCCGGCTCCGCCTTGCCGCATACCACGCAAGTACCCAATCGTGGCGTCCAACCGGCCAAGGCCAAGGCGCGCATCACATAGGAGTCGCCTATGGCTTGCGGGGCGTGGGATTGTTTGGCGAGCGCGTTCAACGCGCCGATGAGCAGCCGATATTGGTTCGTCAGCTGCTCGTGTTCGGTGCTGGCGAGTTTATCGATGGTCTCGACGATGACGTTGGCGGCCTCATACGCCGCATAATCCGCCGCGATCGGAGCACCGTAAGCGGCGACCGCTTCAGCCTGGGAGACCACGTCAAGCGAGCGGCCTTCAGCGATAAGCACATCGACTCGCATGAACGGCTCGAGCCTGGCACCAAAGCGTGATTTGGTGCGACGCACGCCTTTGGCGACCGCCCGAATCTTGCCATGCCCACGCGTCAGGATGGTGATGATACGATCGGCTTCGCCCAGTTTGGAGGTGCGCAACACCACACCTTCGTCTCGGTACAGCGACATCTCATCTCCTTTCCCCGCGACGCCCGGCAGACTCTACTCAATGAAGTAGTCAGTAAATAAACAGGCCCCAGAAGGCGAACACCAACAGTATGTACAGCATGGTGAAGGCCACCAGCCAGAACAGGACTCGGCCCAGACGGGTGGAGGCGAGTACCGGGTCGGCACCGGTGACGATGTCTCGAACGGATTCACGACGAGGGGGTATCTGAATCAGTCCGCGGGCGGAAGCGACCTCTATCAGATGCATAAAGACGCGGGACCAAGCCCATAGCACCAGCACGGACACCACTTGGATGACCGGCCAGCTCCAATACATGACGCCCGGCGTCTCGGTAGGAGCGCTGCCCCATGCAAGTTTGACCACACCCATAATCACCTGTCCAAGTCCGGCAAAGAAGATGAGCAGTGTGGCAAGAGTGGTGAGGGTCAAAGTCAGCAGCGCGTTGCCGAAACCATGTGCGAAACCGAGTATCACAGGCCGTTCCGGTATCAGCATGCCCGCACGTTTGGCCTCGCGTTTCTCGCGCCGCCATCGGGCATCCGCCGCGATTTTGCGGCCCAGCGCCACCAGTGCCAGCACGATGGATGCGAGCAGCAGCAGTACCACCGTGACGTGCAGGATCACACCATATATGGTGCCGACGCGTCTTGCCTTCAAAGCGCCCGGCAGACCGATTGATTGGTACAGATTGGTGCCGGCCACCTTTTCGCTGGTCTGCGTGAGTCCGGCGGAAGTGCCGACGGCCCAATCGATGAGATCGTCCACATAGGCGTCCGCAAACGGGGTGCCCGCTTCGGACTCATCCCCCAAACGCAGCACATGGTTGGCGACCGGATAGCTGCGCACGGTCACGTTCCAGTTATCGGCTTTGTGGGCGTTGTAGAGAATCGCACGCACGCCGTCGACCTGCGCCGTCATCACGTCTTTTGAACCGTAAGCCACATAGGTGGGTACGGCGTAAGCGGCGGGTTTGAGCGTGGCGAGGTCGGAATTGTTCAGTCCGAACAGGCCGGTGTCCGCGCTGAACACGCGTTGGACGATGGATCGATAGCCCTCGTTTGCGCCGACAAGAGTGAAGTCCTGGGTGACGAAAAATCCCAGTGATTGGCGTGGGCTGAACACCATCGGGCTCAGAAGAATCTGGAAGGCGACGTCCGGATCGTCCTCGAGCAGATATGAGGAGATCCATGTCGATTCGGAGGTGGCATAGATGCCGACCTTGGCGGCGTCTACATCGCTTTGGGCTCGTAGGTATTCGATGACCTGATCATATGCCTTGGCTGAGGCCGGATAATCGCGGTTGATGTCGGTGGTGCTCCAGACGGGTTTGTCGAGCACTGCGGTCACAAAGCCGGCCGAAGCCATATCGGAGGCCACGTCGCCAAAGGAGTTGTCACAGGTGCCGTATCCGGCACCGTGCATGAACACCACGCCGGGGCGCTTGCCTGATGCGTTCTGAGGTTCCCGAATCAATACCTTGATGGCTTGGACGCCGTCCGCATTGGCCTTGCCCCGATCACCAGGCTCCTTGGTCAGATTGCCGTCGCTGGTCATGTTCAGCGTGATGTATCGCTCGGTGACCTCATACGTGCCTTTCGCCGGCAGCGTTTCTCCGGACGGGTTATCGAAGGTGACTTCGGTATCGTCGGTGAGCGTGGCCATCGACTGGCCGGTGGGTTCGATGTTCCAAGGCACCATGGTCAGGTTGGAAATGGAGACCAGCACGCCGATCAGGATCGGGATAATCGCCAGGAAGCCGCGGAACAGCACGGATCCGAACACCGTCACCGCCAGGGTCACCATCGAGATAATAATGGTTTTACTGTCCGGTGACTGGCCGTCGGCCGGCAGCAGCCCGGCCATATTAGCCGCCACGCCCGCCAGTTCGAGGCCGATAACCGCCACGATGGCGCCCATCGCCGCCGGCGGGAACATCACATCCAGCCAGCCGGTACCGGCTTTTTTGACAATAAAGGAGACGAGGCAGAACAGCACGCCGCACATAATAAAGCCGCCCAGCGCCACTTCGTAGCCCAGCGGCAACAGCAGCAGCACCGGGGAGATAAAAGCGAAGCTTGATCCCAGATAAGCGGGAATTTTGCCTTTACAGATAAAGAGGTACAACAGCGTACCGATGCCGTTGAACAGCAGGACGGTGGCCGGGTTAATGTGGAACAGAATAGGCACCAGTACCGTTGCGCCAAACATGGCGAACAGATGTTGCAAACTAAGCGGGATTGTCTGTAAAAG
>JAIJJM010000364.1 GCA_022728415.1 Collinsella sp.
TTCGACGACCACGCGTTCCGGCAGCTGCAACGCGGCATGGCCGACTCGCCAGACGCGAGACTCCTCATCAGCGGTCGCATTGCCGCTCGCGCCGTTCACATCAGCGACGGTCATGCGGATATGCGGCAGGCTCGGCGTCTTCTCCCCCGTATGCCGCAACTCCAGCCCACCGGGCAGGCGCGACCCGATCAGCAGCAGACCGGAGATGAACTGTGACGAGCCGGACGAGTCGATGCTCACCTTGGCGGCAGCGGAACCGTCATCGGCCCGTTCACCATCATGGCGCGGTGGCGTGATGGTGAACGGCAGCCGGCCGTGCTCGCCGTGGTATTCGACGCGGGCGCCAAGCTGTTCGAGCCCGTCGAGAACCGGCTGCATCGGCCTCGCGTATGCCTGATCGTCTCCATCGAATCGCACCGGGGCGTCCGCGAACAGCGCCAGTCCCGGCACGAAACGCATTACCGTGCCGGCGAGCCCGCAGTACACGCCCACATTGCCGCTGAATCGGCCGGATTCCGGCGGTGTCACCGTGACCGTGGTGTCGTTTTCCGGGTCGATGTCGCAGCGCACACCAAGCGCCGACAGCGCTCCCATCATCAGTTCGGTGTCGCGCGAGCGCAACAGCCCGACAAGCGTGACGGGCTTCGCGCCAAGCACGGCGAGGATCAGGTACCGATTCGACAGGGATTTGCTGCCGGGGATGGTCACGGTCGCGTTCAGCGGGCCGTCAGCGGTCGGGGCCGGCCACAGGTTGTCATTGTTCGTTTCGCTCATGCGTCCAATCGTATCGTCTTCGTTCGAGTTATGGCATTTTCCGTCCGCATCGGCGGAATCGTTCGCGCCCATGTCGTCATTTCCGGCAACCGGGCCAGGCGAGTGCCAAACGCCACCGCGCGCATTCGACCTTTCATCTGTCAGCGCTCTCATGAACGCGGTCCTATACTGGGCGATACGAAAGGAGGCCAGGATGGCGACCATGATGCTCACATCGACGCTGCGCGGAGCCACAGGGATGATCCCGCATGCACTGCCCGGGCTGCACGGCGGTCGACTGGCGTACATCACGACCGCCGCGGCCGTGGAGCCATGGGGGTTCGCGCATACGATGCTGACCCGCCGCCAACTGCGTCAACTGGGATTCCGCGTCACCGAACTGGATGTTTCAACGGCCGCTGCCCCCGACGTGCGGAGCACCCTCTCGGACGCCGACTGCATATATGTCGGCGGCGGCAATTCGTTCTTTCTGCTGCAGGAACTGCGGCGGACCGGCGCGGATGCGCTGCTCGCCGAACGGATAGCCGACGGGATCCCGTATATCGGCGAATCAGCCGGTTCGGTCATCATGTCGCCGGACATCGGCTACTGCTCCATCATGGACCGCACGGATCGCACCCCGGGTCTGCGTGACTACAAAGGACTTGGTCTGACGGATTTCCACGTGGTGCCGCATCTGGGCAATCCCACGATGGGTCAGGCGGCACGGCTCATCGTCGAACGGTATTCCACGGAGCTCGACCTACGCGCGCTCACTGACCGTCAATCACTGCTCGTCAGGGACGGCGGCATCACCATGTTACAGTCATGACGGGGCATCACGGTTCGGGCACGACCCCTTTCCGGCGCGATTCGCCATCTTCTCTCCCCCGGTCATGGGCGAAAAGCCCGGAATCACATCGTCATTGAACCGTATCTACGTTTCGAGGGGTTGATTTCGGTCTCGCCGGACATCTATCTACGTTTCGAGGGGGTGCCAGCCAAGTATGAACGCTCCCAAAACCGCGTAATCCCAGCAGCAGAAAGCGCTTAATACTTCGGATATCGCGTTTGGGCAACCCCCTGAAATGCAGATAGATGTTCCTGCTCCATCAGATCAACCCCTCGAAATGTAGATACCACCAATTTCGCCCACACTAATCCCGCTTTCACGCCTCAAACGGCGATCAGCGCAGCCCGGGACCGCGTTTCCATTCGGAATTATTCGGGCGGCGGCCCACTGGCGACGATAGGATGGTCAACAGCAGCCAGCACCGCAATCACCACCGGCGCCATTGAAGGGGCCAGCACGGAATTCGTCCTCAAAGGCATCTTTGACTACGCCGTCTCGAACGGGTGGATCGGTGAGAATCCTGTGGACAGGGTCACCGTGCCGAAGATCGCCTCCGACGACGACATGGTGTTCCTCTCAGTCCGCGAGGTCGAGTTGCTCGCGGACGAGGCTGAGAAGATCGGACGGCCGGTGGACGGTCTGCTGGTCAGATGGCAGGCCTATACGGGATGCCGCATAGGCGAATCGCTTGCCCTCAAGGTCGGTGACGTGAACGCGGACAGGCGGCGCGCCAGGATAGGCCGCACATGGACTGACGACGGGCACGGCGGCAGCATGCTCGGCACCCCGAAGAACGGAAAGGCCCGCAACATCGCGATACCGCGTTTCCTCATGCCGCAGATCAAGGCGCAGATGGATGGCATGGGTGATGACGACTGGCTGTTCCGTGCCACCCGTGGCGGGAACGTCTGGACGAACACGTGGCGGACAAGGATATGGAACAAGGCCGTCAAAGCGGCCGGCATGGAGGGCGAGGGCGTGACCATACACAGTCTGCGCCACACATACGCGAGCTTCGCGATCGCCCAGGGCGCGGACGTGAAGACCCTGCAGATGCAGCTCGGCCACTCCTCTCCCAGCATCACATTGAACACCTACACGGCGCTCTGGCCGGAACGATTGGACGACGTGGCCAACGCGATCGGAGCCCTCCGCGAGCGCGAACTCGTGTGAATCGGGCATGGAGATCCCGCGGCGTTTGTATGCGGATTGTTTTCGACGGAAAAATAAGCCCTTGAAAACCTAATGTTTCCAAGGGCTCCGGTCGGGCTGACAGGATTTGAACCTGCGACATCCTGCTCCCAAAGCAGGCGCGCTACCAAACTGCGCTACAGCCCGATGTGCCCAGCCCAAAGCAAGGCACAAATGTTGAGTATACCATAGGCTGAGACTGAGCCCGTCTTCAATTATCGCCGGGTTCCGTAGACCTTGGCAACCGAATCCGGGGCCATTGGACTCGACCCGCATCTTCCACCCCGCCGATGGTCCAAATAATCGGCGCAATGTAGGCCTCCTCCCATTGCGTTCCTAAGTGCGCGCCGGAACGACGAGTGCGCGAACATAGGTACGCAAATGGCCCTGTTTGCGTACCTATGTGCGCACGGTCGTCGTTTCGGCGCGCACTTAGGAACGCAAAT
>JAIJJM010000365.1 GCA_022728415.1 Collinsella sp.
TCACCGGAGAACTGGACGACGGCACTGCGAAGCAGTCATTTCAGCGCGGCAGCCCGTCGAGGGATTATTTCTGACAGATTTGTAGAAGCAATTTTGCAGTTTTGGCGCGAAAGGTGAGCGGGGAGTTTATTCATGGGGGATGTCCTTGTCCATTCCCAGAGCAGACAACAAAAAACAAATGAGATCAAGGTAATATCTCTTCACTTGCGGGCTCGAACAGCAGGCAATTGCCAATATAATAATCTGGCACAAGGGTGAAAAACGCGCACCGCATAAACCGTTGTTATTGCTTACAGATTAGCCGGATGCCTTAATAGACATCCGCGCCTTTTCGGTTATGGCTCGGAAATCTACGAACATCTACACAGTTTACTGGAACGTTTTGGGCCACAGCGTTCGCAGCACCGTCCTGATATGCCGTTCTGGCGATTATAAGTCGACGGATTCTGGCAAATAGACGATGATGATATGCTTAATGATGTTCAAAGAAATTAGGCCATTATTATATTATTGCTTGCATTTTCTTTCATTCCTAAAAGCACCCGCCATTAATCCCAGGCGCATTATGCAAAGGAAAATGATTAGGTAAACAATAAGATTTATAATCAGGAAAGGCGACTCGCAATAAAACGGAAAGTCGCCTTAACATTGGTAAAATATGCCCTTTACTACTCCTGTATCATGAACGGCTCATCACATTTAAAGCTGACGTTGATCCAGACTACCATATATTGCCTTTATTTCATTTTTTACGCCTTCGCCACGGTACACCAAAGACGTATCGTATCGTTGATACTTATCTTCCCGTGCAGCACTGAACCAGTTAAAAGATCCGACACACAGCAGTTCTTCATCCTCAATCACAATTTTGCTGTGGACACGATTAACCAATTTCGTAGCGATACCCATCTTATTGAGCTTTTCAACAGCATCATTCAGCAGATGTTGTTTCTCCTGACGCTTATCATCATCGACATGCGCTATATTGCAGTTTTTATCCGTCACCACGGTAATATCAATGCCCCGGGAACGGGCCAAAGCCATTGATGCCAGAAATCCCGTTTGCTCCACTTTTTGCCAAGATAACCAAGGGGAAATAATCGTTATTTTCTTTTGAGCTCCGGCAAGAGTCTTGTTCAAAAATCCATCATGCTGCTCCACACCATGCAGCGTTGAAATTTGTGTATGTGCGGAAATTAAATCCTGTCGTTTCTGAAACTCAAATTGCAACGCATTATTATCTGAAGAAAAGAGATATTTTGCCAATAACCCTCGCGGCGAAAATGCGGGCTGCATCTCGATAAGGTCCATATCGCCAAATACCAGAAAACTATCTTTAGCGCGTGAGACAGCAACATTGAGGATACTGCTGTTGCTATCAAGAAACCTGCCATCTTCATGTTTTGAGTAGACAGGAGAAAAGAGAACAATCGCCCTTTCCGCCCCCTGCAAGGAGTGCACAGTCCCCACTGTCAGTGAACCCTGCTCGTCTTTGCCATTAATTTCCAGCTTACGCAATGACGTTTTGATAGCATTAACCTGCGCCGAAAATGGCGTCACAACACCAACAACTTTGTACAGTGGTTCCCCGTAATGGCGCTCTATATCATCCTTATGTGCCACCAGCCATGCTGCTATTGTTTCAGCTTCAAGAGGGTTATAACGGCTTCCTCCATTTGGCTTCATGCCTCTACCATCAATATGTAAATATCCCATTGCGGGGAAAATCGTCCCTTTTTCCATCCCTCTTTTAGGCTGCAACTTACCGTGATAGCAAAGTGAGTTACAGTAGCCGATGATGTTATTGAAACAGCGACGATGCTCATACAGATACATTCCGCGCTCGAACTTGGGATCATACTGGTAGTGAGAGTTGAACTGGGCTACCTGCATTACGCTGCCAGATGCTGCACTTTTTCCAGACCCATTTATTATCGAATACGGTGACCGCCTGAGCGGCCACCTTTAATCGTGGGCAGTTACACAGAATTATTTACAGGGCCTTGCTGGGAGTTCTTACACTTGCTCGCGATATTCAATTGGCCATTGTCAACAAGATGACGCAGGTTTTGATTGGTGATATCTATTTACGTCAGCAATGCGATGTGTTTTGGCTCGGCTATACCATCAGTCCCGCTTATACTCGCCAGGGATATGCAATTGAAGCAATTACCGCCACGATTGACTGGATAAAAGAGAACGGTTTTTCACTCATCAAAGCCGGTGTGAATCCGGAAAATACCCTTTCAAAAAAATTACTTATCAGGATTGGCTTCAATTTTTCGAGCATCGAAGATGGGTGAGCATATTTATGTTCTGGATTAAACAAAAGGAGAATAATCTCCCGAAGGGAAAAGCCGATGAGGCCATTTCAGGCGTACTTCAACATGCATTCGTCAGTGTCATCTGCCTTTTCCAGTAAATGGGTTGGCATTCAATTTCCAAAGTACATCACACTTTTTCTACTGAAACATATCCCTCCTATAACTACGTGTTAATATTCGCTCCGTAAATACCTTTCAACTCAACCCGAGGCTTTGATGCTGGAGAATGTAATCATCCGATAATCAGTTCCCCGACCTTTTCAGGCCGGACTGATTATCAATGCGCCGAAATCGAATGCGGACACCGCGGTGTGTTTGCACGTTTTGCACATGATGATTAAACAGGTTCTTCAGTATGAATTTATCCCGTCAGGAACAACGTACGTTACACGTTCTCGCTAAAGGTGGACGTATTGCGCACGTCCGCGATTCTTCAGGCCGCGTCACTTCCGTTGAATGCTACAGCCGCGAAGGGCTGTTGCTGACCGACTGCACGCTCGCCGTCTTCAAAAAACTCAAAACCAAAAAACTTATCAAGTCCGTCAATGGTCAGCCCTATCGAATCAACACTACCGGGCTGAATAACGTTCGCGCTCAGCTCGATAATCGCTAAGGAGAGTTTCGATGACAGCACACCACTTCACTTTTCAAATCACAGATGAAAGTGATGCCAGTGATATCCGGGAAGTCGAAACCCGCGCATTTGGCTTCAGCAAAGAAGCCGATTTAACGGCCTCTTTACTTGAGGATGAAAGCGCGCGCCCTGCGTTATCGCTGCTGGCCCGACATGAAGGCAAAGCCGTCGGGCATATTTTATTTACCCGGGCAACCTTCAAAGGGGAAATGGATTCACCGCTGATGCATATCCTCGCTCCCCTGGCAGTCATACCGGAATACCAGGGGATGGGCGTGGGAGGA
>JAIJJM010000366.1 GCA_022728415.1 Collinsella sp.
TCCGTAGAGTCCCGAGAGGATCCACAGATGGTCTTGCAGCCATGCGAGCTGCGCGGAATCCATCACCTCGGGCGCCATGCTCTGGTATTGAATGCCGTGGTAGGACATGACGGCGGGGGAGATTCGACGCGCGATATCGGGATCGGCGAGGTCGGTATCGCTCAGGACGGGCATAAATTTGTGAAGCGTATCCAGGCACGCTGTAAGCAGCCTGTCGCTCACGTTCCAAAGGGTCTGAAGACCTGCCGCGCCATCCTCGTGTTCGATGTCCAGCAGTGCCTGATGGAGCCGGGCCGTCTGATGTGCAAAAGGCGGTATGCCCCAAACGTCAAAGGCATCTTGAGCTGTCCGCATCTGTTTGGCGGGCGAAATGACGACCTGTAGCACGGAATTCTCCTCCCGCTAAAAAAGTTGCGGTGGAATGCGGTCTGTTTTGGCCGTGTATGGGCCAGTTTAGTCCGTCTTTCACCGCAAGTTACGAGGGTTGGTTAGGCGCGCTCGAGGAAGGCCTTGTAGCCTCGATATGCCTCGTAGATGTCGGCCTTGTTGGCGACCTCCCACAGGGCGTGCATGGACAGGACGGCAACGCCGGAGTCGATGACGTTCATGCCGTACTTGGCCATGATGTAGGCGATGGTGCCGCCGCCGCCCGCGTTGACGCGACCGAGCTCGCAGGTCTGGAAGTCCACGCCGGCCTCGTCCATGATGTCGCGGACAAGCGCCATGTACTCGGCATCGGCGTCGTTGGAACCGCCCTTGCCGCGGCTGCCCGTGTACTTGTTAAAGCACAGGCCGCGACCCATGAAGGCGGCGTTCTTGGTCTCGAACTTGCTGGCGTAGCCCGGGTCGAAGCCGGCGGACACATCGGAGGAAAGCATGCGGCTGCGGGCGAGCGCGCGGCGCAGGGCCAGCGGGCTATCCTCGCCGGCGAGCGCCATGATCTCGGCGACCGTGTTCTCGAAGAAGCGGCTCGTCATGCCGGTGGCACCCACGGAACCGATCTCCTCCTTGTCGACGATGAGTGTGATGCTCGTGCGCTCCACGTTGGCGACATTGATCTGGGCGAGCATGGACGGATAGGCGCAGACACGGTCGTCGTGGCCATAGCCCAGAATCATGGAGCGGTCGAGGCCCATGTCGCGGGCCGGGCCGGCGGGCACGACCTCGATCTCGGCGGAGAGGAAGTCCTCCTCCTCGACGTCATACTGCTCCTTGAGGATATCCAGGAACATCTGCTTGACGGGCTCCTTGGGAGCATCCTTGTCGTCCTCGTCGAACTTGACGGGACGGCCGCCCACGATCACGTCGAGGATCTCGGCGTCGACGGCGTCCTTGGCGGGCTTAGCCATCTGCTCGCTCGAGAGGTGAATCAGCAGGTCGGAGATGGTAAAGACCGGGTCGTCGGCCTTGTCACCGATGTTGATGTCGACGGTGGCGCCGTCCTTTTTGCAGATGACGCCTACGAGTGCGAGCGGGGAAGCGACCCAGTGGTAGCTCTTGACGCCGCCATAGTAGTGCGTGTCGAGATAAGCCATGTCGCCGGCCTCGAAGGCGGGGTTCTGCTTAAGGTCCAGGCGCGGCGAGTCCACGTGGGCGCCCAGGATGTTAAAGCCCTGCTCGAGCGGGGCGGTGCCCAGGTTGACGAGCATAAGGTCCTTGCCGTGATTTGCGGCGTACACCTTGTCGCCGGCCTTGAGCGCGCGGCCCTCGGCGATCACGTTCTCCAGATTGACGTAGCCCGCCTCCTCGGCCATCTTAATACCGGTCTTGACGCACAGGCGTTCAGTCTTGTTCTCGCTCAAAAACTGCTTATAGCTGCGGCAAAGCTCCTCGAGCTCCTCGATCTGCTGTGACGTGTACTTTTTCCATGCGCAGGGACGCTCCATGACGCAGGCTCCTTTCGGATCGATCGTGCTGGTTGATGTACCGTGAGCCATCGTATCACGCGCGGGCCCGCGGCGGCAGGGAAGCCTGATGTGCGGTGGCCGTGGGGCGGGGAGCGTGTAAACTGGTGTGAGCAAACCGTGCCCAGCCCAAAGCGAGGTAATCAATATGTCTGACAAGCGCCGTACCTTTGCCGTCCTCGACGGCAACTCGCTCATGCACCGCGCCTTCCACGCCGTGCCGCCCACCATGAACGCGCCGGACGGTCGTCCCACCAACGCGATCTTTGGCTTTTTGAATATGTTCCTCAAGATGATTGACGCCTTTAATCCCGACGGCGTTGTTGTGGCGTTTGACAAGGGCAAGCCGCGCGTGCGCATGGAGATGCTGCCACAGTACAAGGCCCAGCGCCCGCCCATGGACCCCGATCTGCACGCACAGTTTCCCATGATTAAGGAGCTGCTCGCCGCGCTCAACGTGCCGATTTTGCAGTCCGAGGGCTGGGAGGGCGATGACATCCTGGGCACTCTGGCGCGCCTGGGCGAGCAGGCCGGCTGTGACATGCTGCTGGTGACCGGCGACCGCGACATGTATCAGCTCGTGACCGAGCATGTCAACGTGGTCTCGACCCGCAAGGGCCTGTCCGACGTGGCGATTATGACGCCCGAGAGCGTGGACGATCTGTATCACGGCATCACGCCGGCGCTCGTGCCCGACTTTTATGGTCTGAAGGGCGATACGTCCGATAACATCCCTGGTGTGCCGGGCATCGGTCCCAAGAAGGCGAGTGCGCTTATTGCACAGTACGGCAGTCTGGACGAGGTCATCGCACACGCCGACGAAGTAAAGGGCAAGATGGGCGAAAACCTGCGCGCACACATCGATGACGCGCTGCTGAGCCGTAAGGTGGCGACCATCCGCACCGATGCGCCCGTTGAGCTCGATTTTGAGGCGACGTCCTTCCCGGCGTTTTCTTCCGACGTGGTTTCCGCGGCGCTGGGTACGCTTGGTATCACCGCCATGCAGAACCGTTTTATGGCACTGATCGGCGGCGAGGGCGGGGCTGCTGTCGCCTCCCATGTGTTTGAGATGCCTGCGATGGTTCGCGCAGCCGCCGGCGATGCTGACGCGCTTGGTGCCGTTGCGGCTGAGGTCTCCCACGCGATTGATGCCGGCGAGTGGATCGCCGCCGTGGTGGACGACGACAAGGAAGAGGGCGCGCTCTTTGGACTGACGCGCACACTGTGGTTGGCGACGTCCAAGGGCCTGTTCGCGCTCGAGGAGGGCGACGGCGGTGTGGCGGCTGAGGTTGAGGGCTTCAACTTCGTCCACGGCGTGATTGCCGGCGTG
>JAIJJM010000367.1 GCA_022728415.1 Collinsella sp.
GCGTCAGCTGTATACAGGATATGAAAAACGCGACTTTAAAAGCGATATCAAGCGTTAATGGTTGATTGCTAAGTTGTAAATATTTTAACCCGCCGTTCATATGGCGGGTTGATTTTTATATGCCTAAACACAAAAAATTGTAAAAATAAAATCCATTAACAGACCTATATAGATATTTAAAAAGAATAGAACAGCTCAAATTATCAGCAACCCAATACTTTCAATTAAAAACTTCATGGTAGTCGCATTTATAACCCTATGAAAATGACGTCTATCTATACCCCCCTATATTTTATTCATCATACAACAAATTCATGATACCAATACTTTAGTTTTGCATTTAATAAAACTAACAATATTTTTAAGCAAAACTAAAAACTAGCAATAATCAAATACGATATTCTGGCGTAGCTATACCCCTATTCTATATCCTTAAAGGACTCTGTTATGTTTAAAGGACAAAAAACATTGGCCGCACTGGCCGTATCTCTGCTGTTCACTGCACCTGTTTATGCTGCTGATGAAGGTTCTGGCGAAATTCACTTTAAGGGGGAGGTTATTGAAGCACCTTGTGAAATTCATCCAGAAGATATTGATAAAAACATAGATCTTGGACAAGTCACGACAACCCATATAAACCGGGAGCATCATAGCAATAAAGTGGCCGTCGACATTCGCTTGATCAACTGTGATCTGCCTGCTTCTGACAACGGTAGCGGAATGCCGGTATCCAAAGTTGGCGTAACCTTCGATAGCACGGCTAAGACAACTGGTGCTACGCCTTTGTTGAGCAACACCAGTGCAGGCGAAGCAACTGGGGTCGGTGTACGACTGATGGACAAAAATGACGGTAACATCGTATTAGGTTCAGCCGCGCCAGATCTTGACCTGGATGCAAGCTCATCAGAACAGACGCTGAACTTTTTCGCCTGGATGGAACAAATTGATAATGCAGTCGATGTCACGGCAGGTGAAGTAACCGCTAACGCAACCTACGTGCTGGATTATAAATAAGTATTATTTTGGCGGCATCATCGCCGCCTTTCATAAAATATTTATCAGGTATGGACACCGTGAATATTTATCGACTCTCTTTTGTATCCTGCCTGGTCATGGCGATGCCTTGCGCAATGGCGGTCGAATTCAATCTGAATGTTCTCGATAAATCAATGCGCGACCGCATTGATATTTCATTATTAAAGGAAAAAGGAGTCATTGCTCCCGGTGAATATTTTGTTAGCGTTGCGGTGAATAACAACAAAATCAGTAATGGGCAAAAAATTAACTGGCAAAAAAAGGGTGACAAAACCATTCCATGCATCAATGATTCACTGGTCGATAAATTTGGTTTAAAACCAGATATCCGTCAGTCCTTGCCACAGATAGATCGGTGTATTGATTTCAGTTCCCGACCTGAAATGCTCTTCAATTTCGATCAAGCCAATCAGCAACTGAATATTAGTATTCCGCAAGCCTGGCTGGCGTGGCACTCAGAAAACTGGGCTCCCCCCTCTACATGGAAAGAAGGTGTTGCCGGTGTCCTGATGGATTACAACTTGTTTGCCAGCAGCTACCGCCCACAGGACGGCAGCAGCAGCACTAACCTGAATGCCTACGGTACCGCCGGAATTAACGCCGGGGCATGGCGCTTACGCAGTGATTACCAGCTTAATAAGACCGATAGCGAAGATAACCATGACCAGTCAGGCGGAATATCGCGCACCTATCTTTTTCGTCCATTACCGCAATTAGGCTCTAAGTTAACCCTCGGCGAAACCGATTTCAGTTCCAATATTTTCGATGGTTTTTCTTATACCGGCGCGGCACTGGCGAGTGACGATCGAATGTTACCGTGGGAGCTGCGTGGCTACGCCCCACAAATTAGCGGTATTGCACAGACCAATGCCACGGTGACGATCAGTCAATCAGGCCGCGTCATTTACCAGAAAAAAGTCCCGCCAGGCCCGTTTATTATTGATGACCTCAATCAGTCTGTTCAGGGCACGCTGGATGTCAAAGTGACGGAAGAAGATGGTCGGGTGAACAATTTCCAGGTTTCGGCAGCATCGACGCCCTTCCTGACTCGCCAGGGACAGGTTCGCTATAAATTGGCCGCGGGTCAGCCACGGCCTTCCATGTCACATCAAACTGAAAATGAAACCTTTTTTAGCAATGAAGTTTCCTGGGGGATGCTCTCAAACACCTCGCTGTACGGCGGCCTGCTGATTTCTGATGATGACTACCATTCTGCCGCAATGGGTATCGGGCAAAATATGCTGTGGCTTGGCGCACTGTCCTTTGATGTCACCTGGGCCAGTAGCCATTTTGATACTCAGCAGGACGAGCGGGGCTTAAGCTACCGTTTTAATTACAGCAAACAAGTGGATGCCACCAACAGCACGATTTCGCTCGCCGCTTATCGCTTCTCAGATCGTCATTTTCACAGCTACGCCAACTATCTGGATCACAAATACAACGACAGCGATGCGCAGGACGAAAAACAGACGATCAGCTTATCCGTGGGCCAACCGATTACCCCACTAAACCTCAATCTTTACGCCAACCTGCTACATCAAACCTGGTGGAATGCAGACGCCTCCACGACCGCCAACATCACAGCAGGTTTTAATGTTGATATTGGTGACTGGAGAGATATCTCGATTTCGACGTCATTCAATACGACCCACTACGAAGATAAAGATCGCGACAACCAGATTTATCTGTCGATTTCGCTCCCCTTCGGTAACGGTGGTCGGGTTGGCTATGACATGCAAAACAGTAGCCACAGCACCATACACCGCATGTCGTGGAACGATACGCTGGATGAACGTAATAGCTGGGGCATGTCTGCCGGACTGCAATCCGATCGTCCGGACAATGGAGCCCAGGTGAGCGGTAACTATCAGCACCTGAGTTCAGCGGGTGAGTGGGATATTTCTGGTACCTATGCCGCCAGTGATTACAGTTCCGTCAGCAGCAGCTGGAGCGGTTCTTTCACCGCAACCCAATATGGTGCAGCATTTCATCGCCGCAGCTCCACCAATGAACCACGCCTGATGGTCAGCACCGATGGCGTGGCAGATATTCCGGTTCAGGGCAATCTCGACTACACCAACCATTTTGGCATTGCGGTGGTGCCGTTGATTTCCAGTTACCAGCCTTCCACCGTGGCGGTGAACATGAATGACTTACCCGACGGCGTAACAGTTGCAGAAAACGT
>JAIJJM010000368.1 GCA_022728415.1 Collinsella sp.
GCCCTGGCGATGACAGCGCCGACTGCCCGATTATCGAAAATCTCTCCGGCTGCTGTCATCATCGGGCGGGGTGAAAATCAGTTAATCCCCGTTTGCACCGAAAGAATATGCTGCAAACTTTCTACCATAATGCGCCCCGACTGAAATAAGCCTTCCTGGATTTCGTTGTTAACATTCACAGCGTGAACCAGGGAGGCTAATAACACCACTTGCAAGAAGGCAAAAATAAACGCACCGATAATCATAATATGCGTCAGGGGGATTTTCCTTTGCTCTTTCATTTTAAATAACCCACAAACTGACCTTCCTTCATTAAGGCGACTTTTCCCGTGTGGTGATAAACAATGACGTTATAAAGACCTGACTGATAAACAGTGGCATCTTTATTGTCTTCATCAATTGCACATAATGAATCATTGAGATAAGCAAAGTTCTTACTGCTCATTCTAAAGGTCATGCCAAATCCTTTATAAATAGATTTTTTAGCGGCCTGGGCATGTTGTGCGGCTTCTGCATTTTTAAATGCCTGCGCTTCTGATGCACTTAAAATAGCCGCCTGACGCTGTTGTTCTGCGAGATAACAGGTGTCATGGCTGACGCCCTGCGCCTGGCAATCTGCGATGCGGGAAGTGGGTGAACTACAGCCAGCCAGTAATATAACCGCCAGCAGGGAAAACGATTTAATGGAGCTATTCATCATTGTTAACCTTAAATAATGTACGGAAAATTGCGAATAAGAAATTGCTGTTAAAATTAGAACGAATATCCCACGCCGACACCCGCACCGAAATCAGATTGTGTATCCGCAGAAATACCTGCTTTAAGTACCGTATGCGTTCCGGCATTAAAAGATGTTCCTACAGACACCGCAGATTCACCGTTGTACGTTCCCGCTCCCGCTGACACCATCATCAAGTCACCGGTTTTCACCTGTGGTTGTGAGGCGATAGCGATGGCAGATGCAGTTCCCGCATTGGCTTCTTTACGATTGTCCTCAACTTCGTTTTTCAGAGAATCGAAATGGTTATTGAGCGTA
Organism: Collinsella sp.; assembly: GCA_022728415.1. The sequence goes on from JAIJJM010000368.1 coordinate 1,037, forward strand.
GTAATCTGCTGGCTATTATCCGCTACTCGTTTTTGCGTGTTGCTTAACTGCTGATGCGTTTGGGTTACGTCTTGTGTCAGGCTGTCAATTTGTTCATGCGTTTGTGTTGAGTCTTGCGCCAGACGCTGAATTTGTTCCCCGTACTGCACACTATCGATATGCTGTTGCGTTGCCTGGTTAGTCGCCAGAGTATCTATTTTTTGTTTTTGTTCTGCTGCAGTACGCGCATTCGCATCATTTTGTGCTCTCAGTCCGGCGTTAACCATCTCTTGATAATGTGCGTTGGTCTGGGCATCGCCAAGTGCGGAAACCGTTTTTTGCGTCGCGTCGATTTGTTTCTGCTGATCGTCCATTTGTTGCTGCTGGGTGTCAGCTTGTGCCTGTTGCGCATTGGCAGCGGCTGTCTGTCTGGCGTCAATCATGCTCTGATATCGGGCGGCAGTCTGCACATCCCCGGTGGCGGCAACGGTTTTCCGGGTTTCGTCGAGTTGTTGCTGCTGGTCAGCAATATCGCTGCGGTTCTGTTCGATATTATTTTTGTTTTCTGTCACAGCACCGGAAAGTTTGACGCCGTTCATCAGAGCGGTGTTGGCGTTAGCGTTGGCATGGTCAGCCGTTGACTGGGCATGTGCGACATCGCCTTTTATGTTGGTGACGTCTGACTGCACTGCGGAGACATCATTACGGGTGTCGGTGATGGCGGCTTTGTTGGCATCAATATCCGTCTGCGCCACCGTGATGGCGTGCTGCGCGTCATCAGCTTTCAGTGAAGCCCAGTTGGCGGCATGTTGTGCGTCCTGAATGGCGGTATCCTGCCCGTTGTCGCGGTCGGTCTGCGCTTGATTGGTTATCGGGTTCAGCGTATTGGCGGGCTGTACGGGAGAGGCAGCTGTATTTTCCTGAGGTGTCGTTGTCCGGTAATCATGCGCAATCAGATAATTTTGTGCGGCTGCACTATTCCCTGTCCTTTCTAAAAATCGACCAATTTTCTGATCAATTTCCGATTGCGACATTCCTGGCTGGATTGCCGTTAATTCTGTCGTTGCCGCCTCAACAGTATCACCCGCAAACGCAGATGGACTTACCGCGGTAGCAACAACGACAGCCAGTAAAGACAGCTTTACAGTTTTCATGCATTTTTTCTCTTTCAAAGTAAGTCACATATTTGTTTCTATAAGCAACGTAAAACGTTGTTATAAGAATTAATCTGCGTTGCAATTTGATCGAAATCTACGCCGCCATTTGTGTGATGTAAAGCGCATTTTTGTCTGGTGTAAGCGTAAACATCACCAATAAGAAACAAAAAATGTTTCTTATATAAATAAAATCGAAAATCATTTTGTGCTCTTTCAATGTAAAAAAGAGTAAAGACTTGTTTTGATAAGCGAAATAAATTCTGTTTCTGGACTAAACGTGAAGCGGTTCCTGATGTGTGCTAAAATGCGTTTCTTTGATAAATCTCAATTTTTAAGAGGTTTACGCCAGGCAGGAAAATTTAAATGAATGAATTTGAGAAGATTTTTAATGAAATGAATCTGGACCGGGCATTGCTACCGATCCTTTTTCGTTCGAACCGGTCAACAGTGTGGAAATATTTAAGTGGCGATAGTACGGCTCCTGCCTCAGCTATGTCACTGATTATGCTGTTGCAGTTAATCCAGAAACGAAACCCCGATCTGTTAGCCGAATGGTTAACGCTTTCTGATTTCACCATTCCGCCAGAAGTTTACCTGGACCAGCCTGATTACTGGAAAGGGTGGGTGTATACGCAACACAAGGTCAATAAAAACGTCCTGGAATATCTAAAAAAACATTATCCGGATGAAGACCAAAAAAACATGAATAAAGGTAGTGACGAGTAATTTGCCAATGCCAGTTAATATAGCGGAGGCGGCCTACGATTCGGGCGCAGACTTCCAGGCATGATAAGACGCGCCCGCGCCGCATCAGGCATCAGCGCATAACCGCCGGATGCGGCGTAAACGCCTTATCCGGCCTACAATTCGGGCATATTTTGTAGGCATGAAAAGACGCGTCAGCGTCGCATCAGGCGATGACCGCACGGATGATCAGCGTTATCCCTTCTATCGCAATGACTTCAACATGCGTACCTGCACCGAGATCCTCGCTGGCGCTGACAGGCCATGAACTGTCACCGACGCGCATATGACC